>NZ_VAUV01000024.1 GCF_005780165.1 Phragmitibacter flavus
CGCGTGGGTGAGGCTGTTTGCCTGTTTTGTTGGAGAGCTCGGCCTTTGCCATGGGACAAGATGCGGCTGAGTGAAAATGGGGGCAAGGGCAATTTGTGAAATTTTTCACAAGCGGGAGAAGTGGGCAGTGGGCAGTGGGCAGTGGGCAGTGGGCAGTGGGCAGTGGGCAGTGGGCAGTGGGCAGTGGGCAGTGGGCAGTGGGCAGTGGGCAGTGGGCAGTGGGTAGTGGGAAGTGGGAAGTGGGAAGTGGGAAGTGGGAGGTGGGAAGTAGGCAGTGGGCAGTGGGCAGTGGGCAGTGGGCAGTGGGCAGTGGGCGGTGGGCGGTGGGCGGTGCGATGTGACCTTTTTGATTTTTCTTTGCTCTTCGCGCTTCTGGGGCAAGGTGGGGAATGCTGCGTTTTTCGCTATTTGGGTTTCCAGTTTCAGTGCATTGGTTGTTTTGGGTGACCTGCGGTCTCATCGGGGGTGGGCTGGGGGCGACGACGCGCGATCAAATCATTGCGCTGGCGATGTTCATCGCGGCGGCGTTTGTTTCGATTCTGATTCACGAGCTGGGTCACGCATTTCTGATGCGGAAGTATGGGGCGAGGGCGAGCATCATGCTTTACGCGATGGGTGGACTGGCGGCGCCGGATCGTTGGTTTAGCCGGGGTCAGAGCATTGTGGTGAGCCTGGCAGGTCCGCTGGTGCAGATTGCGATCGGGGTGCTGGTGTTGATGCTGGTTCGAAACTTGCAGGTGGAGTCGCTGTTTCTTCGGGTGTTTGTTTCCGAATTCATTCAAGTGAGCGTGTTTTGGGCGCTGCTGAATCTGGTGCCGATCTATCCATTGGATGGGGGTCAGGTATTGAACAGCGCATTGGGGCCGGGGCAAACCAAGATTACTTTTACCGTGAGTGTTGTTGCGGCGGTATTGATGTCCTGTTTCTTTCTGGTGCTGTTTGGGACAAATGGGATCATCGGAGTCCTGATGTTTGGCATGCTGGCCTTTGAAAATGTGCAGCGCCTTCGCGGGGAGCGGCCCAATTCGATGTTGAATCCGCAGCAGTAATTTGGTTTTAGATTTAGATAAAATTTGATTTCATTTATGAGCACACAGCCTTTGGAAGATCTTTTTACCTTGTTGCGTTTTGCGAGTGTTTCGACGGATTCAGCTCACGATGGCGCGACGCGCGCGGCGGGGGAGTGGTTGAGGAACAAGCTGGAGGGAATGGGGTTTCGAGCGGCGTTGCATGAGACGCCGGGACATCCGGTGGTGGTGGCGAAGAATGAACACAAGCCGGGTCGGCAGACGGTTTTACTTTATGGCCATTATGATGTGCAGCCGGCGGAGCCTTTGGAGGAATGGAGAACTCCGGCGTTTGAGCCGGTGGTGATCGATGGACGGATTTTTTGCCGGGGAGCCACGGACAACAAGGGTCAGTTGATGGCGCATGTCTGTGGACTGGAGCGGACTCTGCTGGAGCAGGGAGAGTTGCCGGTGAATTTGACGATCCTGTTCGAGGGCGAGGAGGAGATCGGCAGTCCAAATTTGAAGCCGTTTTTGGAGGCACATAAGGAGGAACTGGCCTGTGATGTGGTGGCGATTTCGGACACGGGCATGGTGGCGCCCGGAGTGGGGACGTTTACGTATGGGTTGCGGGGGATCGCGTGTTGCGAGGTGGTGGTGCGGGGACCGGCGATTGATCTTCATTCGGGGATTTTTGGCGGGGCGGTGGCAAATCCGGCGACCATGGTGTCCAAACTGGTGGCGGGGCTGCATGATTTGAACGGCAAGGTGCTGGTGGACGGGTTTTATGATGCGGTGCGACCGCTGGCGGAGTGGGAGCGTCAGGCTTGGAAAAAACTGGGAGATAGCGAGGCAGAGACGTTGTCGCTGACGGGTTCGCCGGGATTGTTTGGCGAGGCGGGGTATTCGGATTTGGAGCGTCGCTGGGCGAGGCCGACGGCGGAGGTGAACGGGATCGGCGGCGGCTATCAGGGCGAGGGGAGCAAAACGGTGATTGGTCGGTCCGCCTTTGCGAAGCTGAGTTTCCGGTTGGTGCCGGATCAGGAGCCCGGGGACATTTTGGCGAAGGTGCAGGCGCATTTGCAGAAACAGCAGCTGCCGGGGGTGAAGGTCGAGGTGCAGATCGGGCACGTGGGGCAGGCCTATTTGATGGACCCGATGTCAGCACGCGGACAGGCGGCGCAGAGGGCATTGGAGAAGACCTTCGGAGCGCCCCCGGCATTGATCCGTGAGGGCGGGAGCATTCCGATTGTGCAGGCGTTTAAGGAGGTGCTGGGAGTGGATACCTTGTTGTTGGGTCTGGCGTTGCCGGATTGTCAGGCGCATGCGCCGAATGAGAATTTCCCCGTGGCGAATTTCGAGGCGGGGATGGTGCTCAACCGGCATTTGCTGGAGGCGCTGGCTTGATGAGAAGTAAACCGAGAGGGCGAACGAAATGACCAATCAAACTCAGCCGAAGTTGTGGCCGCTGGCGATATTTGTGGTGCTTTACATGGCGCTTTCGATCGGGGCTTCGCTGATGGCGGGGAATACGGAGTTTGTGTTCTACATCATAGTGATGGTCGTGCTGATCGCGGTGGTGCTGCTGGTGCATTTTCGCGTGGGACTGACTTCGTGGTTGTTATGGTTGTTGGCGGTGTGGGGACTTTTGCACATGGCGGGTGGATTGGTGCCGCTGCCGAAAGGGTGGCCCTATGATGGGGAAAATGCGGTGTTGTATAGTTGGTGGCTGGTTCCGGACCGCCTTAAATATGATCAGGTGGTGCATGCTTATGGATTTGGTCTGACGACGTGGGTTTGCTGGCATGTGTTGAAGACCTGTCTGCGGGATTTGCAGGGTCGGGTGCCGAAGCCGACGTTTGGGCTGCTGGTGCTGTGTGTGGCGGCGGGCTGTGGATTTGGTGCGATCAATGAGGTGGTGGAATTTGCGGCCACGTTGATGATGCCTAAGACCAATGTGGGCGGGTATGAGAACACAGGGTGGGATTTGGTGGCGAATTTGGTCGGTGGCATTGTGGCGGCGGTGGGGGTGAGGCTGACCAGCAAATGACGGTGGACGGATGACGGGGCGATTGAGAGCCTCCCCACGTCGGCGGCTACGATTGGGAAAGAATTGCCTTCCCGGACTTGCGCGGCACGATGGTTGCGTTCATTTGAAGCATGTTCCAACTCGAGCGCTCCTCTGGCATTTTGTTGCACCCGACTTCGCTACCCGGACGCTTCGGAATCGGGGAGATCGGACAGGGCTCGGTGCTGTGGCTGGAGGCGATGGAGCGCATGGGCCAGAAACTTTGGCAGATCCTTCCGCTGGGACCGACCGGTTATGGGAATTCGCCGTATCAGTCGCTGTCGAGTTTTGCGGGCAATCCGTTGTTGATCAGTTTTGATGCGCTGGTGATGGACGGGGTGGTGACCCCGGGGGATTTGCAGTTGTTGCCGGGATTTCCCGATGAGCGGGTGGACTTTGGTCCGGTGATCGAGGTGCGGTCGGCGTTTTTGAAACAGGCGGCGAGGAAGTTTTTGGAGCAGTGCGATGCAAGCCCTCTACTGAGGACGGCGTTTGATGCGTTTTGCGAGCGTGAACAGGCCTGGCTGGATGATTTTGCCTTGTTCACGGCTTTGAAGACGGCGTATGAGGGCCGGCCCTGGACGGAATGGCCACGTGACCTCGCGTTGCGTGAGCCGGGGGCTCTGGCGCAGGCGATTGTGAACTACGAAGCCGAGGTGGACGAGTGCAAGGCACTGCAGTTTTTGTTTCACCGGCAATGGAACAAGCTGCGGGTGAAGGCCCGCGAGTTGGGCATTCAAGTGGTGGGCGACATTCCGATTTTTGCGGCGCACGACAGTGCGGATGTGTGGGCGAACCGGGATCTTTTTCATCTGGACGAGAATGGCAATCCCATCGTGGTGGCGGGTGTGCCACCAGATTATTTCAGTGCCACGGGTCAGCGATGGGGAAATCCGCTGTATGATTGGGACCGGCACAAGGAGACGGATTTTGCGTGGTGGAAGGCGCGGATGCGCAAAACGCTCTCGCTGGTGGATGTGGTGAGGATCGACCACTTTCGCGGATTTGCGGCTTATTGGGAGATTCCGGGCGATGAGGACACGGCCATCAATGGCAAGTGGGTGGAGGCCCCGGGCGACGATTTGTTTAACGCGCTGTTTGAAGAACTCGGTTCGGTGCCGGTCATTGCGGAAGATTTAGGCGTGATCACGCCGGACGTGGAGGCGCTGCGGGACCGGCATGGTTTCCCTGGGATGCGCGTGATGCAGTTTGCATTTGGGGCGGATTCTCTGGCACCCGAATACGTGCCGGTGAACTATCCTGAACATTGTGTGGCCTACACGGGAACGCACGACAATGACACGACGCTAGGTCTTTTTAACAGTGGTCCGGATGAGCACACCACCCGGACGCAGGAAATGGTGGATGCGGAGCGACGCACGATATTGAATTACACACAGACGGATGGAAGTGAACTCAACTGGGACTACATCAAGGACGTGTGGGGTAGCAAGGCGGGATTTGTGATTTGTCCCTTGCAGGATGTGCTGGGATTGGGGAGCGAGTCGCGGATGAACATTCCTGGAAAAAGCGGGGATTTTTGGAGCTGGCGTTTTGAGTGGCAGCAACTGACGGCTGGGATCGAGCAACGCTTAAGAAATGTGACGGAGGAGGTCGGGAGGTAGTGTGTTTTTGTATTGACGTTGTGTTTTGCACGGGTTTTTCTGTGGGATGCGCAGGGTTGTTTTATTTTTGATGGTCTCGATTTTGTCGTGGGGGTTTGAGGGGGTTAGAGCGGCGACGGTGTTGAAGGCGGACAATGGGGACGATTTGGAGTTGGGGAGCAGCTGGGTGGGTGGGGTGGCGCCGGGGATTGCGGATGTGGCGACGTGGGATGGGACGGTGACGGGGGCGAGCACGGTGGAGTTGGATGTGAGTTTGGGGACGGTGACGTGGGGGGGTATGCAGGTGGTGGATCCGGCTGGGTTGGTGACAATTCAGTTGAAGACCGGGCTGAATTTCGGGGATGCGTCGGGGAATTTGGGGATCGACATGAGTGCGGCGACGCAGGATATGGTGATTGAGAGTGCGACGAGTCAGGTGATCAACTGGACGACGGCGCAATTGAATGTGAACATTGCGAGTGGGCGGACGTTGACGGTGAATACGAAGTTTGGGGCGAGTGACACGTTTCGGAAGCAGGGTGAGGGGACGTTGATTTTGATGGGGTCGAATGACAATGGCGGGACGCAAGGGATTGTGGATGCGGGGGTGTTGGTGTTGGCAAAGGCGAGCACGTCGGGATTTCATGCGTTGGGTGGTGGCACGCATGTGGTAAACGGGGGTGTGATGAAGATGGGGGGCACGGGTGGGGATCAGATTTATTTTGGTGCGAACGTGTCGTTGAATGGTGGGATGATTGATTTTGATGGGCGCAGCGAGGGGTGGAATTTGTTGAATGGTGGGGCGGCGGGGACGGTGACGAATTCGGGGGCGACAGGGTCGGTGATGACGTTGGGGGAGGGGACGGGAAATGGTGCTTTTTCGGGGGTAATTGAGGATGGGGTTGGTGGTCTGGCGTTGGTGAAGAAGGGGACGGGGACGATGGGGTGGTTGGGGACGACGAATACTTATGCGGGTGGGACGCGGGTGGAGGGTGGGGTTTTGCAGATGGTGGATGATGGTAGTTTGGGGGCGGCAGCAAGTGGGGTGACTTTGTTGAATGGGGGGACGTTGATGAACAGTGCGACGAGTCCGGCGGAGGTGGTGATGGGGCGGACGATTGATCTGGAGCTGGGGGAGGGGGCGTTTCGCGCGGGTTGGGGCAAGCGGATTAGGTTGGATGGTTTGGTGACAGGGGCGGGGGGGTTGCGGGTGAGGAATGATTCGGGAGATGTGATGCTGATGAATGCGGCAAATGACTTTGCGGGTGCGACGTTGATTGGTGGGACGGGTGGTTCGGGGACGTCGGCACGGCTGACGTTGGGGGTGGATGGGGCGTTGCCGGATGGGACGGATTTGTTTTTTGATGCGGGTGTGGTCGGGACGGGAGTTCTCAACTTGAACGGGCGGACGCAAACGGTGAATAGTTTGTCGACTTTGAGCGGCTTGGGGAGGGTGGAGAGTGTGTTGCCCGGAACTTCAACGCAGGCGAACGGTGCGAATCTGATTGTGGCCGGGGATGAGACGACGGTGTTTACGGGGACGATGGGGAATTCGATTCGGCTTACGCATTCGGGGACGGGTCAGTTGAGTTTGGAGGGGACGGGGGACAACAGTGGATTGCAGGCGACGGTGAATGCGGGGACACTGGTGCTGGCGAAGACGTCGACGGTGTCACATCATGCGTTGGGTGGGGGGTCGCATGTGGTGAACAGTGGAGGGACGATGAGGTTTGGTGGGACGGGTGGGGATCAGATTTATTTTGGCTCGACGGTGACGGTGAATACGGGAGGGGTTTTGGATTTTAATGGAAGGGATGAGAGTTGGAATGTGTTGCAGGGGAGCGGGCTGGTGACGAATACGGCGGCGGGGACGGCTTCGGTGATGACGTTGGGGGAGAGCAGCACGTCGGGCAGTGTGGCGTTTGCGGGGCAGGTGAATGATGGTGCGGGATCGATGGCGGTGCGGAAGATAGGGTTGAGCGCGCTGATGATGAACGGGGTGAGTGATTATTCAGGAGGAACGACGGTGGAGAGTGGGATGTTGGGGGGAGTTGGGGTGTGGGGGACGGGGCCGTTGGTGGTGAGGTCGGGTGCGACGTGGTCACGGGGGAGTAATGCGGGTGGGACGTTTTTGGGGGCGGGCACTTTGGATGGAGGGGGAGCGGTGACGTTGGAGGTGGGTGCGATCATGGCGGTGAATGTGGCTTTTGGCGGAAATGCGGCGCAGACGGATTTGGTGAGGATGAGTGGGGCGATGAATTTGGGGGGTGCGGTGCTGGACGTCGCCTGGGGTGGGAATGCGAGCCATGAGTTTGCGGGGACTTATTCGGACCAGAATATGTTTTGGCTGACGGATGGGGCGAGTGCGGTGGTGGGCGAGTTTGCGAATTTTAGTGCGGTGGGTGATTGGGGTTTGTTTGGTGGGGTGGAGTATGCGACGGCGACTTTTGGGGGACAGGAATTTGCGTTGTTTTATGGTTCGCAATATGAGGTGTATGGTGCGGGTGGTTTGGTGGGAGGTTCGGATTTGTTGGTGATGGCGGTGCCGGAGCCGGGTCGCGCTGTCATGGTGGTTGTGGGGTTGGGCTGGTTGTTGGGGGTGAGACGGAGGTGGGTTTGATTGGTCCTTTTTGATATTATATTGGCGGGGCGAGGGATGAAGGGGTTTTGTGGTGGCGGATAAGTTCAATGTTGGGGGCCAATGGGGACGGTTGGGCGGGGATTGTGATGCTCGCGCGTCAGATGATTGGGTGGATGCGCTGGGACGTGGCGGGGTGGATTTCGAGCACGTCGGTGGATCTGTATGCGGCGCAGGATGAGATTGAACAACGTTTGGGCAGGGAGACCGAGAAAGTTCAGAGATAGGCGTGAGTTAGCGCCTTGAATCGAACATTGAGGTGGCAGCCATCGGGGTTGATAAGCTGGCGGCACATTCAACACCATTAAATTGGTGATCGGACGAGATCACTGCTGATGTTCTGGTGATTAGTTCGATGTGCGTCGTCGGACTGGTTGAACCCTCGGATCAAGACGCAAGTTAGTGATTTTTTGCAATACCCGCAGGTGTTCAGTCATTGATCACAACTGGTTTGAATTGAGGAGGGTTGGGCTCGGCCCGCCCAAAAATGAGAATTGTAATCCCGTGGAGCAACTTTGAGTTGAGCGAGATAGTCATCGCAACTCAATTACGCAAAAACATGTTCAATGGAACTATGTATTTACCTTGTATATCGTTGATAATGAATGAGTAACAAAAAAATAATCTTTACTCTTCAAAATCGAATTCCTATTTTCTTATCAAATTCAAATAAATCGTCGGCGATTATTCGCGTGGCGATCTTTCGCTCCTCACTTCAAAAAATTAAGCGATTATGAAGTTCCAATTGCGTGGTCTCGTCAACGCCCGGGCGTGGTTTCCCGGTGAAGGCAGGAAAGCCGATTTCTCCGTCTTAGGATGGGGTGCGGTGGTTTCTTGTGTAGGTCTCCTGTCAGCAGTGCAACCGGTTTTTGCCGTCGATGGTTTGAAGGGGGAGTATTACAACAATGTTCAGCTCACTGGCAGCCCGGTAGTTACCAAAACCGATGCAACGGTGAATTATAACTGGGGTTCGGGCATTCCCACGACGGGTGTTGAAGCCAATAATTTCAGCGTGCGTTGGACGGGCTCGGTGGAGGCGGAGTTTACCGAGACTTACACGTTTTACACGCAAAGTGATGATGGCGTGCGCCTGTGGATCAATGGTCAGCAATTGGTCAATAACTGGACGCCGCATAGCGTGACGGAGAACTCGGGCACCATCGCACTTGAGGCGGGGAAACGATACAATGTGGTGCTGGAATATTATGAGGCCGGGGGCAATGCAGAGATCCGCTTGTTGTGGTCGTCGCCAAGCCGGGTGAAGCAGGCGATTGCGGCCACACAACTTTCCCCCGTGATGGTCAATGGGTTGAAAGCGGACTATTTTAACAACAAGGAATTGACCGGAACACCGGTGGTGAAGCGGACGGATGCCACGGTGGATTTCGGCTGGGCCTCGGGGAGCCCGGCGACGGGGGCGGTGACGGTGGACAACTTCAGCGCGATCTGGACGGGCACGGTCAAACCGGAGTTTACTGAGTCCTACACGTTTTACACGCGCAGCGATGACGGCATCCGTCTTTGGGTGGACGGTCAGTTGCTGGTGGATAACTGGACCTTGCACGGCGTGACTGAGGATGTGGGATCACTGCTTCTTGAGGCCGGTCGATCCTACAATGTGCAGATGGAGTTTTTCGAGAACGGTGGCTCGGCGGAGGCGCGACTGTTGTGGTCTTCAGCGAGTCAGGTCAAGCAGGCGGTGCCGATGGCGAGACTGACGCCTTTTGGAGGTTGGCAGAACCATGATGTCGGGGCAACCGGGTCGGTGGGGGTGCTGGCTTACGACACGATTGAAGGCACTCACCAGGTGACCGGATCAGGCACAATCACCACGGCGGAAGATCGGTATCAGCTGGTGCACCAGCCGTTGTATGGGGATGGGGAGATCACGGCTCGCGTGGTCAGTCAGATCAATGTGGGAAGCGCGTCGGCACTGCCGAGCACCGCGGCGGCGGGGATAGTGATTCGTGATTCGACCGTGGCGTCCGGGTTGTCGGCAGGAGTGTTTGCAACGGTGGGCTCGGGGGTGGTGATTCGTGAGCGGCTTTCGACCGGAGGAACCGGCACCGTTCGCGCTGCCGAGGCTTCGGGCTCGGCTCCGGTTTGGTTGAAGATGGTGCGCAAGGGCGGGTTGGTGACGAGTTATCTCTCGACGGATGGAACCAACTGGACCCTGGCGGGCAATTCGATCATCAATCTGCCCACCCGTGCGGTGGCTGGACTGGCGGTTTACACGAACAGCAGCACGGCTGGATTGCAGAATCGCGCGGTGTTTGACAACGTCACGGTGTTTCAGGGACTTACTCCAGAAGGCGATGCGGACACTGATGGCGATGGAGCGACGGATTTGGAAGAGGCGGCGATGGGCACCGACATCAACCTTGCCAACTCGCCCAACAACGCTTCTGGCGGGGTGGCCAGTGATGGCGATGTGTTGCGCAGTCTGCGTTCCATCACCACCAGTGTGGTGACGGCCAATGCGTATGAGAAGGAGAATACCAATGCGCGGATCCGGGTTTCCCGCACGGTAGGGACAATGCCGTTGACGGTGTCGATTGGTCGTTCGGGAAACACGGATGGGACCAAGGGATCGGCCTCGTTGAGCGACTACATTCTGAAAGATGGAGCGGGTGCGACCATCAGCGGAAGCACCATCACCATTCCGAATGGGGCCATGCAGCATGATGTGCAGATCGCGCCGGTGGTGGAAACCCCTGCGGTGGTGGAGGTGCCTGAAATGCTACGGCTTTCGTTCCGGATCACCTCACCAGCGGGAACGACCCAGTTTGGCGAAACCCGGGCGGTGCATATTCGCGACGCGACCAACACGGAGGCGAATCGTAAACTTTTTGTGGCTTACTATGGTCGTGAGGGCGGTGCCGTCACCACGGCGACGGGGGTGTCAACCTTGCTGTTGAATGGTGACAACACGGTGGGGGTGGTGAACTCCAATTTCAGCAACCTCACTTCGGCACAAAGTGCTTCCCACCTGCACGCGGCACCGGCGAACGATCCGCAGGCCAGTGGTCCCATCATCGAGAGCATCCCGCTCGGACAGATCAACGAACATGTCTGGACGGTGCTGGCCGAGCCAGGTGTCGGGTGGACCACGGATCAGGCAACGTTGACTGCCTTGGTGAACGGGTTTCTCTACATCAATGTTCACAGCGCCAATTATCCCGGTGGTGAGATACGCGGGAACTATGCGCTGGCCAATGGCTCGGTGGCACCTCCGCCCACCCCATCGGCTCCGCCAACCTATGGCAGCACCCAATGGCCGACATTGGCAGGAGATGATCTGGATCGCGACATTGCGCGTTTTCTGACTCAAGCCACTTTTGGACCCACACCAGAAACGATTCAGGAAGTTAGAGCCTTGATTGCTGCCAATGGCAACAACGCCATCGCGGGATACACCGCCTGGATCAACCAGCAGATGGACCTGGTGCAGACGCCATCGCCTTCATTGGTGCGCCTGGTGCAGGCGGCGGATGTGGAGGATTTCATTTTGCGAGGAAACCGCCACATCAATGCCTTCAATGATCCCCAGTTCGGTGGTGGTTCGTTCGGATGGAACACGACGACGCGCACCTGGAATGCGAGCACCATTCATCAAAATAACTATCCCAACCAAACCAACATGCGTCGCGAATGGTGGACGTTGGCATTGCAAAGCAAGGATCAACTGCGCCAGCGCATGGCTTTTGCTTTGAGTCAAATTACCGTGGTTTCAGAAGTCGATACCACCGTCGGGTCGTATCATTACGGGCTGGCCAATTACTGGGACATGTTGGCGGGCGGTGCGTTTGGGCGCTTTCGAGACATTCTATCGGGGGTAACTCAACACCCGATCATGGGCATCTATCTGAGTCACCTGAAGAACCGCAAGGCTTCAGGGACCATCACTCCCGATGAAAACTATGCCCGCGAGATCATGCAGTTGTTCTCCATAGGTCTGGTGCTGCGCCATTCCGATGGAAGTTTGGTGTTGAACCAACAAGGTTTGCCGGTGGCCACTTATGATCAGGAAGATATCCGTGAACTCGCCCGGGTGATGACCGGATTCAGCTTCAGCAAGCGCCCGGCCAATGTGACTGGTGCCCCCACCTATCCGACGCCATCCACCCAACGCATCGGTGCGGTTGAGAACAATCCAGACTTCACCTTGGGCAATGGCGTGAGGTATTGGCAAACCCAATGGATGAATCCGATGAAGATTTTTGACACCCACCATGACTTTGGGGCCAAGACCTTGTTCAACGGAAAAGTTGGGCAAACGCCCATTCCGGCGAGAACCGACAATACGTCGATCGAGTCGGAAGGGTTTGTGGATGTCGACCTTGCCCTCAACGCTCTTGCTGGTTTGCCCGGTTCGGGCACCTACAGCGGTCACCCCAACACGCCGGTATTCATCAGCCGATTGTTGATTCAGCGGTTCACCACCTCCAATCCAAGTTCTGGATATCTCTATCGTGTTGCCGATCGATACAAACAAACAAACGGAAATCTCGGTGAAGTGGTGAAGGCGATTCTGCTTGACTATGAGGCTCGTAGTCTAACTCTTGCCAACAACACGGCTTCAGCTGGCAAGCCCAAGGAACCATTGCTTCATTTCACCACTTACCTGCGTGCAACGAAAGCCTTCACGGGTTCGCCATTGGCCAATCTCAATACCTTGACCGTGCCGTTCACCAGCGTGGAGGCGCCGGTCACCGAACCCTATCCGTCGTCCGAGTTGAGCAAGTTCCCAACCGGGGCGCTGCGCTTCCGCTTCTTCGATCTGACCGGCACCATCGCACAGAGCCCATTGCGTGCCCCATCGGTATTCAACTGGTTTCTGCCGGATTACGTGATGCCGGGTCCGTTGGGGGCGGCGGGATTGGTGGCTCCCGAGTTTCAGGTGGCCACGGAGTCAAATCTGGTCAACACGGTGAACAATCAATACAACACCATCTTCACCTCACTGCCTTCGCCGACGAATCCCAATACGGGCCGGGGATTGGATGACTTTCCGTTGATTGCCCAGTATCAGACGGCTTCGGGGACGCAATTGAGCATCCCGGCCTACGGGGTAAGTGCGGGTTACTTTAATGCAACCACGTTTGATGCTTCTCCGGGAGGCACGCAGCAGCCGTCGAGTTTATCGAATCAAAAGGACAACTTGCAGGTGACTTATGATGCGTTGATTGCCCAATACACGACGGCTTATTCGAACTCGCTCACGACCCAGTATGCGCCTGCGGCGGTTCCGGCGGCTCCGGGGACGACGCAAAAACAGGTGGCGCATGCGGAGGCGGTGAAGGCGGTGCTGGATCAACAGGATCTGCTGTTCACGGGGGGGTATCTCAAGGCGAAGTTTGGTGGAGACACCGGAAGCAATCCGCGTCAGGCAATCATCAATGCGGTGAACCTCATCGCCACCAGCAACCGCCACACGTCGGACCTGACCAACTTCAACAACGATGCACGCACCCGCATTCGCAACATCATCTATCTGGTGATCAGCAGTCCCCAGGCTCTTGTGCTCAAATAATTCACCCACCCACTTCAGTTGAACCTTTGATTTTTCCTCGCCATGAACCTCATCTTTCGCCGCAAGAACGAGCCAACCCGTCGTCAGTTTCTGGTCAAAACCGGATGTTCAGCAATGGGCATCACCAGTGTGGTCAACACACTGGCGCATCTAAAATTGATGCAGGGGGCGTTGAATGCGCAGTCGGGCGGCGGCGGGGGATACAAGGCGCTGGTTTGTGTGTTTCTGAACGGGGGCAATGATTCGAATAACATGCTGATTCCTTTCTCGGGATCGGCACGGACGGATTATGTGAATGGTCGCGGCATGCTGGCCATCCCCACCAATGATGCAAATGCGGCCTTGAATGCGCTGCCTCTGGCGGCGACAAACGTGGCGGAGTGTGATCCGTTGGGAGGTTATCTTGGCACATTTGGGGTGCATCCGAAGCTGGGGGCCATCAAGACCATGTTTGATGAAGGGGATGCGGCGTTTGTGGCGAATGTGGGAACAATGACGATGCCGGGGGTGACACGGGCGAACTATTCAACGGCACCGAAACCGCCGCAGTTGTATTCGCATTCGGACCAGCAGGTGCAGTGGCAGAGTTCCATTCCGGACCGGCCGTTCACCAGTGGATGGGGCGGGCGCATTGCGGACTTTCTTGATCCGGTGCACAACCCGAGCACGGGCAATGTGTCGATGAACATTTCCATATCCGGGGTGAACAGTTTTCAGGTAAGTCCCACCGGGTCGGTGACGCCTTACATCATGGGCAGCAATGGTTTGGTAAGCTTTGCGGGTTATGGGACGAACTATGCCAGCGCAGTCAACAATCCGAATGTGTTGTTTGAGGCGACCAACTACAAAACGGCTGAGGCGGGTCGGAGACTTCAGGCGTTTGAGAGCATCTTGAACATGACGCATGCGAACCTGATGGAGAATGCGTATAGCAACGTGGCGATAAGTGCGCGGATGACCGAAGGGATGGTGGGAAGTGCGTTGTTGCCGACGACGATCACGGGTGGCAGTTCACTGGACACGTATTTCAATAATGCCTTCGCCGGAACGGGGATCAGTGCGAACAACACGTTCACCAATCAGATGAAACTGGTGGCGCGGTTGATTGCAGGACAAAGCGCGTTGGGCAATGGTCGGCAGATTTTCTTTGTTCAGCACGGTGGGTATGACACGCACATTGCGCAGATCCCGGCGGGCAGCAACACGGCGGGTCACACAGGGTTGATGAGCACGCTGAACTGCACGCTGAAGGGCTTTGCAGATGCGTTGAAGGGGCCTGAGGTGGGCAATCAGTGGGACAACGTGTTGTCGTTCACGGCATCGGATTTCACGCGGACATTCACGGCCAACAAGCCCGACACCAGCGCGGGAAGCGATCACGCATGGGGCGGGCACGCCCTGGTGTTGGGTGGGGCGGTGAAAGGGGGCCGTGTGTATGGCAAGTTCCCGGTGTTAAAGCTTGGGGCGGTGGCGGATTCGATCGATGCAACGGGGACACGCGGGTTGTGGATTCCGAGCACTTCGGTGGATCAATATGCGGCGAACATCGCGAAATGGTTCGGAGTGGATCCGTCGGCATTGGGAACGATCTTCCCGAACTTGAGCCGCTTTGTGACGTTGCCGAACATCACGTCGGGGAATTTGGATTTCCTTCAGGCGTGACCAGGCTCGGACCACAAAAAACCCCATCGATGCGAGACACCGATGGGGTTGGATGATTAGTCGGTGATCGGTTAAACCGTCACTTCCGCAGTGGCGGCGTCGAGTTTCTTTTTCTCACGTTGACGGACACTGGCATCGAGGATGCGTTTGCGAAGGCGGATGCTTTTCGGGGTGGCTTCAACAAGTTCGTCGGCATCAATGTATTCGATGGCGCGCTCAAGGCTGAAACGGATCGGCGGGGTCAGCTTGGACGTTTTGTCCTTGCCGGCGGAACGCATGTTGTCGAGGTGCTTCTCTTTCACCGGGTTGACGGGAAGGTCGCCGACGCGTGGGTTTTCACCGACGAGCATGCCTGCGTAGATGGCATCGCCGGGGGCGGCGAAGAGGATGCCGCGATCTTCGAGGGCTTGCAGGGAATAGGTGGTGGCGTTGCCGTTGTCCATGGAGACGAGGGTGCCGGTGGTGCGGTTGACAATCTCGCCAGCGTGTGGGCCGTATTCCTTGAAAAGGTGGGACATGATGCCGTGACCGGAGGTAAGGTTCACCAGTTCGGTCTCGAAGCCGATCAGGCCGCGGGTGGGGATGACGGCCTGGATGAACGTGCGGCCGGAGGGCTCGGTGTCCATGTTTTCCATGACGCCTTTGCGGTTCACAAGGGTCTTGAGGATGCCTTGGGTGTAGTCGCCAGGAGCTTCGATGTAGAGGGTCTCGTAAGGCTCCTGAAGTTTGCCCTTGTCGTCGCGACGGTAAATGACGGTTGGACGGGAGACGAGCACTTCAAAACCTTCGCGGCGCATTTGTTCGACGAGCACGGCGATCTGCATGGCTCCGCGGGCGGAGACGTTGAAGATACCGGCGGTGTCGGTGTCTTCGACCTGCACCGAGATGTTGGTTTTCAACTCGTGCATGAGGCGGTCGCGAATCGCACGGGAGGTGACGTGTTTGCCTTCTTTGCCGGCGAGGGGGCCGTCATTGATGGAAAACTGCATCTGGACGGTGGGTGGGTCGATCTCGACGAAGGGCAGGGGAGATGCATCGGCGGTGCCGGAGAGGGTTTCGCCGATGTCGATGTTTTCAATGCCGGCGGCGACGCCGACGATACCGCCTGCGCCGCAACCTTCGGAGTCGGTGGTGGCAAGGCCGGAGTAGGTGAAGGTTTTAAGGACCTTGGACTGAACTTTGGTGCCGTCTTTACGGAGGAGCCAGACGGGGTCGCCTTTTTTGATGCTGCCGCCGAGAATTTTGCCGACGGCCACGCGGCCGACGAAGTTGTCCCACTCGATGTTTGAGACGAGCATGGAGAAGGGGGCGTCGGGATCGGCGACGGGGGCGGGGATGTGTTTGATGATCTGACGGATGAGGGGGATGCAGTCGACTTTTTCGTCGTCGGGGCTGTCCATGAAATATCCGTCGCGGGCGGAACCGTAGCTGAAGGGGGCGTCGAACTGCTCTTCGGTGGCGTCGAGGTCAAGGAAGAGTTCGAGGACCTGATCGTGGACTTTTTTAGGGTCGGCGAGCGGGCGGTCGATTTTGTTGATGACGACGATTGGCTTCAGGCCCTGGGCGAGAGCTTTGCGGAGCACGAAGCGGGTCTGGGCTTGCGGGCCGCCAAAGGCGTCGACAACGAGAAGGACGCCGTCGACCATTTTCATGACGCGTTCGACTTCAGCGCCGAAGTCGGCGTGGCCGGGAGTGTCGACGATGTTGATGGTGTAACCTTCAAAAAGAATGGCGGTGTTCTTCGCCTTGATGGTGATGCCTTTTTCGCGTTCGAGGTCCATCGAATCCATGGCGCGTTCGGTCTGGGCCTGGTTTTCGCGGTAGGTGCCGCCGGCTTGCAGAAGCTGATCGACCAGGGTGGTTTTGCCGTGGTCAACGTGGGCGATGATGGCAAGGTTGCGGATTTTAATGTCTGACATGGAGTGGATGGGTGGGACGGACGATGCGCATTTGGGCACCGAATTTGGAGGGCGGGCAGCTTACGGGCAATTTGTAAAGATGCAAGAAAAGTGAGTGTCACGGAGCAAGTTTGGGGCCTTTTGATGGGGGGTGTGGCATTGGAGGGAACGTTTTTTTTCAACCACAGATGGACGCAGATGGACACAAATTTTCACTGATGAGGGTGGGCTTTGAAGGGGGGAAACCACGAATGGACACGAATTTACACGAATGGGGGGGTGACGTTTTTGGGGTCAGTGGGTGGGGGAGGGGCGTATATGATGGTGATGATGGAATACAGATTTCTTGGTGGATCGGGACTTAAAGTTCCGGTTTTGACGTTGGGCACGGGGACATTTGGAGGGAACAACGAGTTTTTTAAGGCGTGGGGAAATGCGGGGGTGGAGGAGGCGACGCGACTGGTGGATATCTCGCTGGAGGCGGGGCTGACGATGTTCGATTCGGCGGATATCTATTCGGATGGTCAGGCGGAGGAAATTTTGGGGAAGGCGATTGCGGGTAGGCGGGATCAGGTGCTGATTTCAACGAAAGCGACATTTCGATGGGGCGATGGGCAGAATGAGGTGGGGTCTTCGCGGTTTCATTTGATCCGTGCGGTGGAGGGGGCGTTGAAGCGGTTGGGGACGGACTACATTGATTTGTTTCAGTTGCATGGGTTTGATGCGCAGACGCCGGTGGAGGAAACGTTAAGTGCGCTGGATGATCTGGTTCGGGCGGGCAAGATCCGATACATTGGGGCGTCGAATTTTTCGGGGTGGCATCTGATGAAGTCGCTGGCGGTTTCGGATCGATATGGCTGGGCGCGGCATGTGGCGCATCAGGCATATTATTCGTTGATTGGCCGGGAGTATGAATGGGAGTTGATGCCGCTGGCGCTGGATCAGAAGGTGGGGGCGGTGGTTTGGAGTCCGCTGGGATGGGCGAAGTTGACGGGCAAAATTCGTCGCGGACAGCCTTTGCCGGAGACGTCGCGCCTGCAGAGTCAGATGAGCAATGATGCGGGTCCGCAGGTGGATGATGAGTATCTTTATCGCGTGGTGGATGCTCTGGACGAGGTGGGGGCGGAAGTGGGCAAGTCGGTGCCGCAAGTGGCGTTAAACTGGTTGTTGCAGCGTCCGAGTGTGTCGACGGTGATCATTGGGGCAAGAAATGAAGAGCAGTTGCGCTCGAATTTGGGGGCGGTGGGGTGGAATTTGACGGCGGAGCAGGTGGCCAAATTGGATGCAGCGAGTGCGGTGACGCCCGTGTATCCGTATTGGCATCAGCGTCGCTTTGAGAGGAATCAACCGCCGGTTTGAGGTGATGGTGAACGGAATCAATGAACTGCGCGAAGTTCAGCTTCGCGGTTCCTCCCTATATGAATGCGTTGTCTGAGGTGAAGTTTTCGGTGCTGGATCTTGCTCCGGTGGTGCAAGGGGGGACGGTTGCGGACGCGTTTCGCAATACGCTGGATCTGGCCCAGCATGTGGAGCGTTGGGGGTATCAGCGCTTCTGGCTGGCGGAGCATCATAACATTGCCGGGATTGCGAGTGCGGCGACGTCGGTTTTGATTGGTCATGTCGCGGCAGGGACGAAGACGATTCGTGTGGGATCGGGGGGCATCATGTTGCCGAACCATGCGCCGCTGGTGATTGCGGAGCATTTTGGGACATTGGAGACGCTTTTTCCGGGAAGGATCGATCTTGGACTTGGCAGGGCACCGGGGTCGGATCAAATGACGGCCCGGGCGTTGATGCGGGATGCCAGTGCGGGGGAATTATTTCCGCAACTGGTGGATGAATTGTTGTCGTTGATGGGCACGGCGAAGCCGGGTCAGCAGGTGCGGGCGATGCCGGGGGAGGGGACGAATGTGCCGGTGTGGTTGTTGGGTTCGAGCACGTTTAGCGCGCAACTGGCGGCGATGATGGGATTGCCATTTGCGTTTGCAGGACAGTTTGCGCCGAGGTTGATGCAGGAGGCATTGCATTTGTATCGGAAGAAATTCCAGCCCTCCGAACGCTGGCCGAAGCCGTATGTGATGATTGGGCTGCCATTGTTTGCGGCAGATGAGGATGCGGAGGCGCACCGATTGGCGACATCGGCTTATCAACAAATTCTGGCATTGCATCGGGGCAGTCCGATTGCGTTGCCGCCGCCATTGGACCGCGCGGGGGACATGGTGAGGTTGTGGTCGCCGATGGAGGAGGCGGGGGTGAGATCGCATCTGGCAGCAGCGGTGATTGGCGGACCCGAGACGGTGCGCAAAAAGCTGCTGGAGGTGGTGGCGGAGACGCGGGCCGATGAGTTGATGTTCAATTCGCCGATGTTCCGTCATGAAGACCGGTTGAGGTCCTATGAATTGTTGATGCAGGCCCGGGATCTGGAGTTTGGCATGCAAAGTTAGGTGGGGATTAGTGGGTGTGACCGCAGATCGTATCGCGGTTGGAGCGGGCTTTCAGCCCTACACAAACAAAATCGACCCTACCTTGGGCGTTGCCCAAGGCTTTCATAAAACCGCGCCGTTGGCGCTATGCTATGAGCAAATGCTCGATAACAAGACGAATTTGCCACCAGTGAAGGACCTCATGAATCTGCGACTTGGGGGCGATGGGGGTATTAAGCCAACTTCCTTACCTCTTAAGATTGCAGTTTAATAAGATTACCGGATGCCGATTTTGCGGTAGGCCTCACGGATATCCTCTTCAAGCTGCTCGGGGGTGCGTCCGTTGAGAAGAATGGAGAGTTGGGAGAAGCCATAGGTTTCGTCGCGGGGCTGTTCAGGCAATGGAAGAGTGGAGGGGTAGGAGAAATTGCCGTCGGCATTGCGTTTGACGGCGGGATTTTTGAAAAAGGCAGCCCATGCGTCGCGGGCTTTGCCGATGGATTTCATGTAGTCGATGAACCGGGTGCCGGTGCCGTCGCCGTCGAGGTGGCAGAAGTAATACACGAGGATGGCGGAGGCGTGATAAAGGCGCGCCTGGCCGCCGGAACTGACCCGGCTGCGTTCGTTCCACTGATCGTGGGTGACGGTCATGTTGGCGGCGAGGTTGGTGGCGTCGGAAAAGCTGATGCCGCGGTTTTCTTGAAAGTCGCGCACGTATTCCTTGATGCCACGTTGATGGGCGCCGGCGAGAAATTTTCCGGCGTTGTAGGGGATCATTTCGGTGTATTCGGCGCTGCCTTCGATGATCCACATGGGGAGGAAGGGCAGGAAATCGTGCATCATTTGATGGGTGATTTCGTGGACGAGGGTGTCGTTGCGGTAGCTGTCGTTTTTGAACCACGTTTTGCCGCGCATTTCGAGGCCGAGACTGTCGAAAGGGATGCGAAAAATACGGTCGCCGGTGAAGTAGACGCCGCCGGAGTTTTCGGGTCCGCCATCGAGGATGTAGTTGCGGCGGTTGAGGTAGAATTTGGCCTGGTAAAAGCCGAGATCCGCCGGGGGTGAGGGATCAATCGACCAGGGGAGGGCGCTGACAAGGGCGTGGGCGCTTTCGAAGGTGCGGGCAATTTCCTTCATGACGCTGACGGCGAGTTTGTCCTGGGCGGTGAACTGGAAAAATTCGGATCGGTAGATGTAGCTGCGTTTGGCGAGGTCTTCTTCGACGGCTTTGACGTCGAGGGCACGGTTGGACACCTCGACGACATCGGGCCATTTGGCAGCGACGGTGGTGGGGAAGTTGATGCGCACGAAGTGTTGATCGACGGCGGACAACTGGGAGATGGTGAGGGTGGCGTGCTGGCCGTTTTGGAGGAGGAAGGTGAGGTTTTCTGCTTCGCGACGAACCAGGCGCGCCTGCATGGTGCGGCCCTCGCTGTTGGTCCAGGTGCGGGCTTCAGTCGCTTTTTGTGCCTGCGCCTGAGCGCCGCCAGGCTCAACGCAAAGCGAGAGGAGGAGGACGAGGAGTTGAAGGACGCAGCGCATGAACGGATGAATTTTTATCACATCGAATGGTCGAACGTCAACCCCGGCTCGATGATGCTGGGTTTTAGGGGACTTTTACCAGGGCAATGGTGACGTTGTCCTGTCGGGGATGATCGACGCAGCGGATGGCAAAAAGCAGGGAATTGGCGAGTTTGGCGGCGCTGTTGCGGCTGCCGTTGAGGAGGAGTTCTTCAATTTCCTTGGTGCCGAGGGTGAGGATGCCGTCGCTGGCGGCGAGGAGGATGTCGCCGCTGTGGAGATCGTAGGGGTAGGTGCGCGCGTCGACGAGGGTGAGCGGCTGGCCCATGCAGGCGGACTGGAGGATGTGGCGGTCGGGATGGGCGAGGGATTCTTCCTCGGTGATTTCGCCGTTGCGAACGCGGTCTTCAAGAATGGGGGTGAGGGAGTGGTCGGCATTGAGGCGTTCGAGTTTGCCGTTGCGAAAGATGAACAGGGGGGAGTCGCCGACGCTGATCCACTGGCAAAACGTGCGGGTGATATGCAGGCCGATGAAGGTGGTGCCCATGGGGAGCAGTCCCCCGTAGCGTTTGGAGAGTTCGTCGAGATGATCGTTGGCCTGTTCGAGGGCGATGCGCATGCGCCAGGATTCGGCGAGCTTGGTCGACTTGTAGGCCTTGATGAATTCGGTGACGAGGTGGGCGCTGGCAAGATTGCCGCCGCTGTGGGCACCGAGTCCGTCGCCCAGGCCGACGAGCAGTTGGGTAAGCGCGGGCTCGCCGGGATCGGACACATCGCTGAAGGCGTAAAAGTCCTCCTGTTTGGAGCGGGAACCGACGAGCTGTCGTCCGGCGAAATCGCGATCGGTGACGAAGGTGACGTTGAGTTGCCCGTTGGTCGGTTCTTCAGCGATGGGTGTGGGAATGAGAGGTTGGGTGGGTTGCTCGGTCACGGGGCTTCTGCGGTAAATTGGTATTCGGTGCGGTGATCGTAGGCATCACCGGGAAGGAGGGTGGTGGAGGGGAAGGCGGGCTGGTTGGGGCTGTCGGGATAGTCCTGGGTTTCAAGGCAGAGGCCGCTGCGATGGGGGTGGGGCACGCCGTTTTTGCCGAGGTGGTTGCCGGAATAAAATTGCACGGCGGGCAGGGTGGTGCGGATGTCGAGAACGCGACCGCTCTTGGGGTCTTTCAAACGGGCAACTTTTTTGATTTCCGACGCGTCGTCGAGGATGAAATTGTGATCATAACCGAGGCCGGAGATAAGGTCGGGCGTTGGTTCGTTGATGCGGGTGCCGACCGTCTGGGGCGTGGTGAAGTCGAGCGGGGTGCCTTTGACCGGGGCGATCTGACCGGTGGGGATCTGGGTGTCGTCGGTTGGAGTGTAGCGGCTGGCGAAGAGGGTCAGCTGGTGGTCCAGGATGTCGCCCTGGCCCTGTCCTGCGAGGTTGAAATAGGTATGATTGGTCAGATTGATCACCGTGGGTTTGTCGGTGGTGGCATGATACGCGATGGTGAGGGTGTTGTCAGGTTGGAGTCGATAGGTCACGGTGCATTTTAGTTCCCCGGGGTAGCCTTCTTCTCCGTCGGGACTGGTATAGGTGAGAATCAGGGCGGCATACTGATCGTTCTTCTCGGTCGTGGCGGCCCAGATTTTTTTATCGAATCCGAATTTTCCCCCGTGGAGATGATTGGGGCCATCGTTGGTGGCGAGCTGGTATTCGGTGCCGTTGAGCGTGAACTTGCCCTTGGCGATGCGGTTGGCGTAACGACCGGTGATGCAGCCGAAGTAGGGGTTGTTGGCTTCGTATTCGCTGAAGGTGGGGTAGCCGAGGACGGTGTTGGCGAATTTGCCTTGGTGGTCGGGAGCGGTGAGGCTGACGATGATGCCGCCGTAATTGGTGATTTTCACCTCCATGCCGTTGGGGTTGCGCAGGGTGTGGAGGGTGACGGGCTCACCATTTTTGGTGGTGCCCCAGGATTCTTGGGTGATTTCCATGGCAGGTAGTGGGACGAAAAGGAGGAGTAGAAGAGGCAACGCCAGCAGGGCGGCGACAAGTCGGCGATCAGTCTGGAGGTGCTGGGATTTCATGAGGGAGTGTTGGGCGGAATCGATTTTGCGTTGGGGACGACGCGACAGATTCAAGCAGCAGTGGCGACGATTGGCGAGGAGGAAGTTTGTGGGGTGATGTGGGTGGCTGCTTGACGTTGAACAAAGTGCGTCCATGCTTGGCCGCTTGTTCGATCCTTTATCGCTGTATGTTTTCGATCCGATTGTTATCCGCTGGTTCCCTGATTTTGGCTGCTACTATTTCACTGCACGCTCAAGAGCCCGCAGCTCCGGCAGTTGAAGCTGCAGAAAAGCCTGCAGTCGCCGCACCTGCTACTGCACCTGCTCCCGCTCCGGCACCAGTGGTTGCCGATCCTGGCGCTCCGCCTCCAATCCGCACCTTTCTTGATTTAGAAGCGTATGCCTCCAAGCTGGCGAGCAAGGCGTTTGTGCCTCAAGAAATAACTTTGGACCCGTTTTTCGGAGGATTGCAATATGACGGGCACCGGCAGATCCGGTTCCTTAAAGACAAGGCGCTGTTTGAGGACAATGGTGACGGATTCCGGGTGGAGTTTTCGCATCCGGGCTGGATGTTCAAAAAGACGGTGGACATGTTTAAGATGGAAGACGGACAACCAGTGCCACTGAAGAATGGTCCGGAATTTTTTAGTTATGGGGATCTGAAGCCGGGTCCGGAAGTCAAGTATCCTGTGGGATTCAGTGGTTGGAAGCTGCTGTCGGCAGAGGAAGGGAAAAAGGAGCGTCCGGAGTTTTTGACTTTTCAGGGGGCGAGTTACTTTCGCGCAGTGACGACCAAGCTGGGCTGGGGCATCTCGGCGCGTGGCGTGGCGATCAACACCATTGGTGGCGAACCGGAAGAGTTTCCTGACTTCACGCACTTCTGGTTTTTGACGCCGAAGGAAGGAGACAAGACCTTCCAGTTTCTCGCATTGTTGAATGGTCCGAGTGTGACGGGAGCTTATCATTTCGAGGTGCAGCCCGGGGAGACGACGGTGATGACGGTGCGCAGTTCCCTGTTCATGCGCAAGGTGGTGAAGATGCTGGGGCTGGCGCCGTTTTCGAGCATGTTCTGGTATGGTGAGAACACACATCCCAAACCGCTGGATTTCCGTCCTGAGGTGCATGATTCCGATGGATTGTTGATCGAACAACACAACGGTCCGATATTGTGGCGTCCCTTGGACAATGGTCGCGAGATGCGTCACAGCGTGTTCAGCCTTGAGGCGGCCAAAGGATTTGGGTTGCTTCAACGTGATCGCGACTTCAAACACTATCAGGATCTTGAGGCAAACTATCACAACCGGGTGTCGGTTTGGGTGGAGCCGGTGGAAGGGTTTGGACGCGGCAAACTGCATTTGATCGAGCTGGCAACGGGCGAAGAGACCTGGGACAACATCGTGTCCTTCTGGGAACCGGATCTTTTGCCAACTGCGACGGAGCCCGCGCGGTTTGTCTATAAGTTGCACTGGTTGAAGGAGCATGAGCACAACCTGGCCAAAGTGACCGATTCCCGTTGGGGCGAAGGGGTGGCGACGATGGACGTGCCGAATGATTATGAGTTTGTGATCGATTTTACCAAGGGGACCTTGAAGGAAGGAACGCCTGCGGATTGGCTGCCGGAAGAGGCGGTTAATATCGTGGGTGAGGCGAAGATGATTGATAAGCGGGTGATGTTCAATCCGCAGACCGGAGGCTGGCGCGCCTTCTTCAAGCTGGACATTCCACCATCCACCAAATTGCTCGAAATGACTTGTGAACTTTTGCAGGACGGGAAACCTTTGTCGGAGCGATGGACTTACCAATGGCGACGTTGAATCCCGCATCTGCCTCCGAACCGATGGAGGCTGTTACCATTCATTTCGCGCCCAGCAGTGGCTCGGAAAATGAATGGAATGAAGCTTATGCCAGGCTGGCGGATTACTTCCGCAGTTATCGTCTGCATAACCGGATTCGACGCACGCAATTGGTGCTTGAGACGTTGAGGCGTGCGGCGGAAGCGCATCAAAAAAATCCTGAACGCACCCCGACCTCACACGCCATTGAACAGGCGCGTGAAATGCTGCGTGAGTGGCTCGGCAAGATTTATGAAGGCATGGAACTGACCGAGGCGCAGCTGGAAGGATCGGGTCGGTTGGGGTTTCATCTTTGTGATGGACCGAGCCGCTGGCCGCACTTTTTCATTGATCGGGAAAACCTGCCGCCGGACATGGCGGAAGCGATGAGGTCCGCAATCCGGACATCGGGTCCGCGTTTGCAGGTGTCGAAGATGACCCCGCGTCCGATTGATCTTGGGCTGATTGATGATGTGGCGGATGACACTTTTGAGAACAATGCAGCGGCGTTTTTGCGCTATCTCGCGCTGACAGTGTTTGTGGTCGGGGTGTTGTGGTTTGTGTATTGGTTGACGAAATAAGGCATGAACATCCCCACTTCTTCGACCCCACCCGAAGCGCCGGTGCCTTTCTCTGCGGCCCGCACCACGCCGTTGGTGTCCCAGGCCGGGCTGCCTTCGAGCGCGCAGTCGCGCATGCGGCGTGCGACTTTTTTCTCGTTTGTTTTCGTCGGAACCGTGATCGGTGTCTGGCTGATGTATCTGATGCTGCAGAACGACGGGCTGGTCTGGTCGGAGATCGGCCTCATGCTGGTTTTTGTGCCGCTTTATTATCAGTTGAATGTTGGATTCTGGACGGCGCTGTTTGGCATCTGGCTGATGAACCGGCCGAAGCCGGACACGCTCGATTTGCTGCGCACCATCACGAAAGACGATCTGGCCGAGCCATTGAACGCGACCACCGCGATCATAATTCCGGTTTACAACGAGGATGTGACTCGGGTGTTCGAGGGACTGCGGGCGATTTACAATTCCCTGCAAAAAACGGGCAAGCTGGAGCACTATGACTTTTTCGTGCTGAGCGATTCGGATGATACGAACAAGTGGATCGAAGAGGAGACAGCGTGGCTGGAGTTGTGTCGGCAGTTGAATGCGTTTGGGCGAATTTTTTATCGGAAACGCCGCACGCCGATCAATCGCAAAAGCGGAAACGTAAGTGATTTCTGTCGTCGTTGGGGCAAACGGTATCGCTACATGATCGTGTTGGATGCGGACAGTGTGATGAGTGGTCCGCTGCTGGTGAATCTGGTGCGCATCATGGAGAAGAATCCCGGGGTGGGAATCTTGCAGACGTTTCCAAAACAGATTGGTGCTGACACCTTGCTGGGTCGGGTCATGCAGTTTGCGCAGGCGCTTTATGGACCGGCGTTTCTTTCCGGATTGAGTTACTGGCAATGTGGCGAAGCCAATTTTTGGGGACACAATGCGATCATCCGTCTGGCTCCGTTCATTGAATATTGTGCGCTGCCACCCTTGCCGACGAAGGTGCCGTTTGGCGGGCACATCATGAGCCACGACTTTGTCGAAGCAGCGCTGATGCGCAAGGCAGGTTATGCGGTGCGTTTGCTGCCGATGGATGAGGGCAGTTATGAAGAGGGTCCGCCGACATTGATTGATACCCTGAAGCGTGACCGACGCTGGTGTCTGGGCAACATGCAGCACTTTTGGTTGTTGTTTGCAAAGGGCTGGCATCCGATGAGCCGGATCAATTTCTTCAACGGCATCATGAGTTATGCGAGTTCGCCGCTGTGGCTGATGTTCCTGATTCTGGGAACGATCATGGCGGGATCAGAGCAGGGGGTGACGGGCAGTCAGGCTGGGTTTGCGGGTCAGTTGCTGCTGGGCATCACGGTGATGTTCATCTTCATGCCGAAGACCTTGATCGTGCTGGATGAGCTGGTGACGGGGCGTTTGTTTAAGCCATTTCGGTTGCGGTTGTTGACGGCGTTCAGCAGTTTGCTGGATACTTTTGTCTTTTCGTTGATGGCACCAATCATGATGATTTTCCACAGTCGTTTTGTGGTGAAGACGATTCTCGGGCAGGGAGTTAGCTGGGTGGCGCAACGGCGCAAGCTGGCAGCAGGAATTGACTGGCGGGAACCGATTCTGACCTTTGGCAGTTTGACATTGATTGGGGTGGTCTGGTCCATCATTGCGTTCTTCATCTCGCAGTCTTTTCTGTTGTGGATCAGTCCGGTGTTGGTGGCGATGATCCTCGCGATTCCGTTCGCGATCACCACGTCGAGCACGCGCACTTTTCAGCGTTTTGGATTGTTTTTGACGCGTGAAGAGCTCCATCCGCCGCCGGTGTTGCAATCGTTGCAGGCGAGATTGGAGGAGGTGAATGATCGGGTGTTGTTGCAGCCGGAATTGGAGCACCGGTTTGGTTTGGTGCAGGCGTGTTTGGATCCGTATGTGAACGGTCTGCATGTGAGCCTGTTGCGTCGTCGCAAAAATCCGCATCACTCGCGCGAGTATTTCAAGTATCTAAGTCACAAGTTGATCACCCAGGGGCCGAATGCATTGACGGCGCGGGAGTTGAGCGCGGTGATGTATGATCCGGATACGGTGACGCAGCTGCATTATGATTTGTGGTCTTCGTCGGAGGATCAGATGTCGCAGTTTTGGAAGCTGGCGATCCGCCAATACAACGTGGTTGCCCCCAATCCGTTTGCGCATTTGCTGGCCCAACCGACTTGAGTAGCGTCCGGATGACGGATGCCAGACGATTATAAAGACATGACCCCCTGTCTTCTGTTTCGAATTTTAGTGGTGGCTGGTTTGACGGTCCCGATGGGCGTAGTGGCGCAGACGGTCAAGGTGGAGAAAGAGCCGGTCAAACCCGCAGCAGTGTCATCCATGACGGCGGAGGAACTGGCAGGCTTTGAAGGGTATTCGCCTGAGTTGCAGTCGCTGGTGCGCAAGGCATTGGATCTGACGAAGTTAAACTTGCGGTATCAGTTCGGATCAGCGGAACCGAAGGCGGGCGGCATGGACTGCTCGGGGGCGATTTATTACCTGTTGAGGGATTCGGGAGTTAAAAGTGTGCCGCGTCAGAGCGATGAGATTTGTCGTTGGGTGATGCGGCGCGGGGTGTTGTATCGGACCGAGAATGTGGGCGCGCTGGACGAGACGCCATTCAAGGCGCTGAAGCCGGGGGATTTGCTTTTTTGGACGGGGACCTATGAGACGAGCACGCCAAGGGAGTTGCCAATTTCGCATGTGATGATGTATCTGGGAAAAAGGAAGAAAGATGGCAAGGCGGTGGTGTTTGGCGCAAGCGATGGGCGTTCGTATGAAGGACAGCGCAGGAATGGCGTGAGTGTATTTGACTTTGCCCTGCCGCAGCGTGCGGCCAAGTCGGAGTTCTTTGGGTATGGGGCGATCCCTAAGATTTAACAGCTTCGAAGAGTCTGCGGATGGTTTGAATTGATTCTGGTGAGAGAGAAATGGCGGGCGACGAAGCAGTTGAACTGAACTCGCCGTTGAGGTAGCAAGCGACAGCGTTGGATTTGAGCGAGAAGACCAGGTCGATGGTCTGTTGTTCGTTTTCAAAACGAAGCAGGGCATCAGGTCGAAGGAGTTTCTTGTCCGCTTGCGAAGTGAAGGCGCTGGACTGGCTGAACATCTTTGAAGCGAGGTCGGATTGTTCGTCGTTCAGGGAATGCGGGGATTCGGAGAAATGGTGCTCACCGTGGTGGATAGTGCCTTTTGGGTCGACGAAATGGAACGAGACCCGGAGTGGATGGACGAGGAGTTCCTGCGCCCAGCGATCAGGGAAAATTTGTTCATAAACCGTCTCTTGGGCGATAAGCAACGAACTAACGGCAACGAACAATACCGTGGCAAAGAAACGCTTCATCGAATGGCTCAAACCTGACAGCACGGAAGAACTTCGACAACTTCGGCGATGGGGGATCCGTCGGGATGGCGGAGTTCATTGCAGCGACCATAACAACGCTGGCCATCGAAACCTCCGAGGAGGTCGGCGAGACGGTGATCGATCTCGATGCGGAAGAAGCCGCTCGGATGACTGGAATGGGGAACGTGGTATTGTTGCAGAAGCCCGCCAAGCGGGATGCGGCCTTCGAGGATGAACTGCCGGATGCTTTCGTCAAAACCGTCGAGATGAATGCCAATCGCACCAAATTCAACAGGTTGTTGATCATCAGCACGGCGCAGGATAACGGCGCGAACGAGGTAGTTGCTGCCAACAACAGACCGGGCGTGAACGTCGAGCGCGATTGGAGTGCCGTGATGTTCGGCGAGCGTAGGGGTCATGTCGCTCTCGTGAACCAGCAAGCTTCTCTCGGTGGGAGGGATTTCGCCGGGGTCAACGAAGGTGACGCGCAGGTCCTGACTGGCGAGTCCGTAGAAGAACCGCAGCGGGGCAAGGATGTCAGCCTGGGCGATGGACATGGCTTTCTTGACTTAGGTGTAACGGGCGGTGCGGTGGTGGGGCAAGAAGAACTCGTGAAGGAGCCGGTCGACTTGCAGAAGTCCATCGCGGGTGAGTTCGATTTTGTCGTTGGCGGCATCGACCTTGCCGAAGCCTTCGCTCTCGATCCACTGAAGCTGGGGGGCAAAACGGGTCAGCACGTCTTCGCCGAATTTTGCCTGGTAGTAACTGGGGCGGACAGAGCCGAGCTTAAGTTTGAGGATGAATTCGCGGATGAAGCGTTCGTCGGGACTGGTCGCGTAGGCGCGGAAGATGGCGCTGTCGCCGCGTTCGATGGTGTCGATGTAGGGGGCGATCTCGGCCTGGTTTTGAAGGTGGATGCCACCAAGATGGCCGAAGGAGGCAACGCCAATGGGCAGGAGGTCGGCCCCTTCCCAGAGGGCGTCGCGATAGACGAACTTGATGCGTTCAGGGTCTTTGACGACGGTGTAGGCGCTGGTGACGGTGTAACCGGCTTTTTCGAACTCGGTGAAGGCGTAGTTGACCCAGCCACGTTTGGTTTCCCAGTCGGCAACGGGTGCGGTTTCCTTGCCATCGGCCTTCATCTGTTTGTAGATGCCGGTGTTGTAGGGGACCTCCATCTGATAAATGGTGACGCAGTCAGGGGACATCTCGACGGCTTTGGCGACGGTGGCTTTCCACAATTCGTCGGTGTCATTCATCATGCCGGCGATGAGGTCGATGTTGACGTGTTCGAAGCCGAGCGAGCGGGCGATGCCGTAGGCGCGGTCGATCTCACCGGAGCGATGGGCGCGTCCGTTGGAGCCGAGGACGTGGTCGTCAAAATGCTCGACGCCAAGGCTGAGTCGGGTGACGCCGATGTCGCGGATGGCTTCGAGTTTGTTGGGGTTGAGGGTGCCGGGCTCGGCTTCGAAGGCGACTTCGGAGACTTCATCCCATGGCATGAGGTCTTTCATGCGGTCGGTGAGTTCGCGAAGCTGGGGGACGCTCAGATAGGACGGGGTGCCGCCGCCGAAATAAACGAAGTGAGGTTTGCGGCCTTTGAGATAGGGGCGGGCGGCGTAGCGGGCAAACTCCTCCATGCCGGCGTGAATGTAGCGGCGGATTTCGGAGGCATTTTTGTCGGTGTAGACGCGGAAGTAACAGAAGTGGCAGCGCTTGCGGCAGAAAGGAATGTGGAAGTAGAGGCCGAGGGGAACGTCTTCAGGAGGAGCGGTGTCGAGCAGTTTTTCGACGGCGAAGGCCTGTTCTTTCTGCCAGAAGGAGAACGGGGGGTAGTTGGCGACGAAGTAGTTGCCGACCTCAGTGGCGTGATGTTTCTCCTGGCCTTTTTTGGAGTCAGAAAGGTGGGTGATGGGGATATCAGCGGTGGAAGACATGGATGAGAAAGGATAAAGGCGAAAGGATCAAGGATAAACTTTCGGAGCGGGCAGTAGGGTGATCTGAAATGATCTAAGGCGCAGGAGAGGGAACGTTCTTGAAGCAGTAAACATTGCCGTCATCGGCTCCGACAAGGATAAAGTTTCCGGCGACGGCGGGGGCGACTTTGATATCGGCACCAATTTCATACCGCCATTTCTCTTCGCCATTGGACAAATCAAGTGCGTAAAAGTAGCCGTCGCCGCTGCCGAACAGCACATGCTGGTTGGCACAGATGAGAGGGGAGCCGTCGATGTCGCCACGAGTGCGAAACTCCCAGACCTCCTTGCCGGTGGCGCGTTCGAGTTTGCGAATGCGTTTATCGCGTCCGGCGGCGACGACCCATTCGTCACTGACGGCCGCGGCTGCGTAGTAAGGGAAGTCGCGTTCGCCGTATTCCCAGAGTTTGGTGCCGTCGTTGAAGTCGAAGGCGGCGACCTTGTTGCCGTAGTGGGTGATGTAGGCGATGCCTTTGTCGACGGCGATGTTGTTGCCGATGTAGGCGCCGACTTCGATGGTTTTGACCTCTTTGCCGGTGGCGATGTCGATGACGTAAAGCATGCCGTCGCAACCGCCGAAGACGACCTTATCTTCGTAGATGGCGGCGGCACCGTTGATGTAGTTGGTGGTTTCGTATTCCCAGAGTTTGGTGCCGGTGGCGGCGTCGAGGCAGTAGAGAAGATTGTCGTAGCTGCCGATGAGGACGTGTTCCTTACCTTCGGCGTTTTTCCAGGTATTGATGCCGGCGTGGATCTCGCCACGGGTTTCGAATTTCCATTTTTCTTCGCCGGTGGTGGCGTCCCACGCATAAACGAAGCTGTCGACACACCCGGCGATGACGAGGTTGCCAGAGAAGCCGGCGTTGCCTTCAAAGGCAGATTCTTTTTCGACTTTCCAGACCTCTTTGCCGGTGGCGAGGTCGATGCAGTAAAAACGCCCGGACTGGCCGCCGATGTAGACCTTGCCGTCTTTTACGACGGGAGTGGCGAGAACGCCTTCTTTGCGGGCCTTGTCGCCGGTGGTGAAGGTCCAGACGAGTTCGAGAGGAAGATTGAGCTGGGTGGGGGAGAGTCCGGTCATGGCCTCATTGCCGCGGGCGTGGAGCCAGTTGAGGTTAGGGGCAGTGTCGGCCGCGGTGGCAGTAGCAGCAGCGGCAGGGTCCTGGGCTTGCAATTGCAGGAGTGATGAAGTGATGAGAAGAAGGGCGAGAAGAACGGTGGTCATGGGCGAGCAGGAATGGGTTGGGCGCGAGCCTGGCAGCATTTAGGATACGTCTGGCGACCGGGGATTGTTCAGGCTTTGGGGGAAGTGGATGGCGTTGCGTGGTTGATAGGCTGAGTAATGGGCCACGTTCTGCAAGGCGAGCAAGGGCAGGACATGTCCGACTCTCGTTGCCGGACCATGGGGGAAATTCGTTGCGTTGATGATGATGGTGGGCGTATGGGTTTTTACGCGTTATGGAGATGGACATTGATTTTGATCTAAGGACGATTGCGATTTCGATCGGAATTGACGGTGTTGATGAGGTGGTGCGCAGGGAGGAGCCTGTGGTGATTGGCAAGGCGAACATGAAGATGCTGGGGTCGATGGGGCATGTGCTGGTGCGGTTTTGGGAGGCGCAGCGGGTGTTGATGAAGAAAGGGGGGAAGGAGGTAGAGGGATTGGAGGTTTGGTTGGAAGGGGCACCAGAATTTCGCAACGTGCCGGATGGATTTGGGGTGCTGCTGAGGATGACGCCGTCCGGATTGAAACTGGATGGGGTGCTTGGTGAAGGCGGGGATGGGGCGAATGGATCGATCTGGCCAGCTTTGTTAAGGCTACCGGGTCTGCGGGGGTTTTGGGAACAGCAACTGAGAGGGAGTGTGTTGGAGACTTTGTTGTCGGTGACGCCACAAGCCTGGTTGGTCGATCCGACGCCGTTGCCGCCTGGATCGGTGACTGCTGGATTGGATGTGGGAAGCTGGGCGGACTTCGGCGGGCAGACGGACGAATTTTCGCTGTCTTCGCGTTGGGAAGCGCCGGGGGATTTTCGCGCGGCGGGAGATCTAGAGTTGACCAAGGCGCTGGCGGCTTTTCCTGAGGAGCGAACAGTTTTGACGCGGGCACTTGTGAACGCTGAACCTGGTTTCGTGGTGGCGACTTATCGAGTGGATGAAAAGGGAACTTCTTTGGTTGAGGCGGTGCAATTGAGCCGCGATGAAGCGGGGAAATGGATGGCGGCTCCGGTAACTGGGAAGTGAACGATGGCGGATGATGCTACAGAAAACGAGAATGAGCCGGTCGAGTGGCCGATCACGAACGAACTGGACCTGCATGCGTTCAGGCCGTCAGAGGTGAGCAGCTTGTTGCCGGAGTATTTTTTGGAGTGTCGGAAGCGAGGAATTTTTGAGGTGCGCGTGGTGCATGGCAAGGGCACGGGAGCCTTACGGGTGGGGGTGCATCGGTTGCTGGAAACGATGGAGGAAGTGGCGGACTGGCATTGGCCGGCCGGACAGGGAAGCGGAGGTTGGGGGGCGACTTGGGTGAGGTTGAGGAGGTGAGGAAACTAGTCGGACAGCGGAGGAGCTTGCAGGTTGGGCAGAAGGACTGGGTCAGGAACGAGAACGGGACTGGTCGGAAGAAGGGGTTCGACGGCGATGTCGGTATCGGTGTCGAGGGGGGATGACAACGGTGTTGAGTCGCCCAAAGGTTTTTCGAGCGGGGTGGGAACGAGTTGGAAGGTGCTCGATGGGGCCATCGTGCCGCGGTTGAGATCTTGCCATTCCTGGCGTTCGAGGATGACGATTTGTTCGATGCCGTCCGGTTTTTTGATGGTGAGCTCAACCAGGGTGCCGGGCCAGCCGCTGCTGGCTGCGACGACTTGTTTGTCGGTGTAGCCGAGCGTGGATTCCTGATCGATGGCGATCAACTGATCGCCGTTGGTCAGGCCAGCCAGTTGTGCAGGTGAGCCGGAGAGGGTGCCGACAATTTCAGGAAAACGACCCGGGTGGCCGACGATGCCGATGCCGATGCCTCCGGTGAGTTGCTGGCGGGTTTTATGAATTTGTTTTTGCAGGGTTTCCGATAGGGGACTGGTGTTTTTGGAGAGTAGGGTGGAACTGGTGACGAGGGTTTTGGGCAGGAATTTCCAGATGGCTGCAAGGGAAATCACGGCAAGGAGCGTGACGGTGATGAAGAGCAGCGGGCGATTCATCGAACGGTTGGGACTCGAGCCTTTCTGTGTCGGCTGCCACGTTTTCAATCAACGACTGAGGTCGTTTTGGCAGAGGACTTGGTAGCCGGTTTTGCGGAGGGCTTCTTCGCCGACTTCGCCGTCTTCGACGCAGAGGGCGAGGAGGGGCTTGTCCTGATGGCGGACGAGCAGGGGATAGCTGTGGTGGATGTTGATTTCGGCGGCGAGGAGGGAGGCGAGGGCCTGGCAGAGGTCGGGGGCGCCTTCTTCAAGGGCGACGACCACCACGGTCTTTATCGCACAGGAGTGGCCTTGTTCGTCGAACAGGTCTTTGGCAGATTCCGGATCGCTAACGATGAGACGGACGAGGGTGAGGTCGATGGAGTCTTGCAGGCTGAAGCCGAGGACTTCGATGTGGTGGTCGTTGAGGAGTTTGACGAGGGTGAGGAAGGCACCAACGCGGTTGTGGAGAAAGACGGAAAGTTGCCGAACGGGGGAGCGGGCGTTGGTGGTGCTGAGGGAGGAGACAAAAGAGGTTTTCGAGGACATATCGAAAGGAGAAAGGCGGAAGGATGAAGGCGAGTAGGAGTAGGAGTAGGAGTAGGAGTAGGAGGAAGAGCTACCCGGCAGGCTGGTTGGAGCCGCGCATTTCTTCGTAGCGGGTGACGCGGAGGGGAAGGGTGGCGAGTTCGTCGCCGTTGATGTGGATGACGAAGTGATAAACGCCGGCTTTTTCGAAGTGCAGTCGCTGGAGGTTGAGGACCAGATTGCGACTGACGAAAGGGATGGCACCGGGGGGGAAGTTGACGTCCATCATGGGGGTGAAGGCGGGCATGATGGAGAGACCTGCTTCGTTTTTAAGCTCGATGCGGAGCTGGTGCTGGCCGACATCGTGGGGGGAAAAGAGCAGTCGCAGGGCGAGGGAACACTGCGGGTGGGCGACGGGAAATTCGCGGGCGCAGAGGGTGTCAAAGGTGCCGAGGATGCAGAGTTTGCCCTGGTAGTCGGCGGCGGAATCGCAAAGGGTGATCAGTTGCAACTGCATGCGATGCGATTTGGTGGTTGAGTGGTGAAGCGGTCAGCAAGTTAGCGGCCAAAAAGCTTGCGAAAAAATCCACCGATGCCGCGTTTCTCACCTTCGTCGACAGGCTCGGCTTCATTGATGGGAGTGACGGCTTCGCCATCGTTGCCCATGCCGCCGCTGCCTTCAATTTCTTCGTCTTCTTCGGAAACGGGGATCGCCTTGGCGGCTTCTTCGGCTTGGGAGAGGAGGATGAGTGGGTCGTCAGGCGGGGCGTTGTCGTAGACTTTGGTGAACACTTCTTTGACGATGGGGGCGGCTTTGCCACCGCCGGAAACGGATTCATAAGGCTGGCCTTCGTAGACGATGGCGTAGGCGTAGATGGGGTCGTTGGCGGGGAGGAAGCCGGTGAACCACGCAAGGTTGCGTTCTTCGTTGGGTTTCCACTGGGCGGTGCCGGTTTTGCCTGCAACCTGGCAATTGTATTTTTTGTCGAGCGCGGCGGCTCGACCGGTGCCGCCGGGGGAGTTGCAGACGGCGACCATGCCTTTGATGACGGCTTCGCGGGCGGCGGGTTGGAGGTTGACCTGACGGGCGACCTGCGGTGGGAAGGCTTGCAGGACGCGGTCGTTGGGGTCCTGAACTTGCGAAACAAGGCGGGCACGTGGCATGTTGACACCATCGGCGACGGCGGCCATGGATTGGGCGGTTTGCAATGGGGTGACGAGGGTGCGGCCCTGGCCGATGGAGAGGTTGGCGATATCGCCGCCCTGCATGCGGTGGCCGAGGCGTTCGATCATCCAGGTGTTGGTGGGAACGAAGCCGGCGGTTTCGCCACCAACGGGGATGCCGGTGCGTTCGCCAAAGCCAAAGCGCTGGGCCATGTCGGTGATGGGATCGGCACCCACGGCGAGTCCGGCCTGATAAAACCAGGTGTTGCAGGAGCGTTTGATGGCGCTCACGACGTTCATGTAGCCTTCGGGATTTTTGGTGTGGTTGTGGAAGACGCGGTCGCCGATTCGAAGGGCGGTGCTGCAGTCGTAGGCGCTTTTGGCGGTGATTTTGCCGGTCTCGAGTGCGGCAAGGGAGACGATGATTTTGAAGGTGGAGGCGGGAGGGTATTCGCCCTGGAAAGCGCGGGCGTAGAGGGGGGTGCGTTTGTCTTCGTTGAGGGCGCGGAAGTTTTCGCTGGTGATGCCGGGGACCCACATGTTGGGATCGTAGAGAGGATAGGAGGCCATGGCGAGGACGTCGCCGGTGCGCACGTCCATGACGACCATGGCGCCGCCTTTGGTGTGTTTGGCGAGGGCGGTCTCGGCATAGGACTGCATGTGGTAGTCGAGCGTGGTGACCACGTTGTTGCCGGGTTTGGGACGGCGAACGGTTTGTTCGTCGATTTTGCCGCCGTCGGCATCGAAGAGGACGCTGACCATGCCGGGCGTGCCCTGGAGGTCGCGATCAAAGCTTTGTTCGAGGCCGCTTTTGCCTTCGGTTTCTTCAAAGATGGGGTCGCCATCCTGGGCGGGGGTGACGGGGAGCGGGCGGCTTTTGCCGACGTAGCCGAGCATGTGGGGGGCGCTGGCGCCTTTGGGGTAGAAGCGCAGGTAGGCGGCTTGAAGGAGGAGGCCGCTGCCTGGTTGGGTAAGAGGTTTGAGGAGGGCCTGTTGCTCTTCGCTGATTTCTTCGTTGATGCCGTCGTTGAGGGAGAAGACGAGGGGGAGCCAGCGACGGTTTTTGTAGTGATTGAGGAGTTTATCGCCGGTGATGTTCCAGTTTTTTCCTAGCAGGCGGTTGGCTTTGAGAATGCGTTCGTGGGCGAAGGAGACGATTTCGGTGTCGGTGGCGTCTTTTCCAAGGAAGGGGTAGCTGAGGGCGAGATATTGGGCGACGCGAGTTTGGGCAAGAGGAATGCCATTGCGGTCGACGATCTGACCACGTGGCGCGGGGATGATGAGGCTGAGGGCGCGGGCCTGGGTTTGGGTTTTCCAGCCGGCAGAAAGTTCCCGTTTGGCGGTCGGAACGTCGAGGCTGGTGTCGGAGTCTGAATCGTCGGCGGGAAGGGCTCGGAGGGCGGCGGACTGTTGCGCTGAGACTGGAATCCCTCCAGACGCCAAAATCAGGGCGAGTGAGGAAAGGAGAGACCAGAAGCGCACGGAAAAAGGCATGACGGTAGTTAGGGGAAGGTGCCAGTGTGGCTTGAAAGGGGGGTTCCGTCAATGAGGTTCACGCGGAAGGGCTAGCGGCTGGCGAGGGGGGTGCTTTGCCGGGAATGGAGGGTTTTGGCGATGTCCCTGCCGGTGGCACGTCCGACTTCGAAGAGGGATTCGCGCTGTTTGTGGGGGAAGAGTTTGGGGTGGGCAGTTTCGCTGCGGGCGATGATGAGGTTCTTGCCGTGCATGCGGGCGAGGCGCAGGCGGAGATCGGTGGTTTCCTTGGAGATGGTTTCGTGGCAGGCGGCGAAGCCGGAGGAAAGGGTGGGCCACTGCATGACGAGTTCGGTGCCGGGGGTGTGGTCGATGTTGTGAATGACGATGGTGTGGATGGAGGGGTCGTCGATCCAGTGGTCGAAGGGAACATGGAGGGCGACACCGCCGTCGCACCAGCGTTCGCCGTTGATGACGCGATTGCAGAAGAGGCCGGGGATCGAGCAGCTGGCGATGACCCATTCGGCGGCGTCGCCTTCGGTGATGAGGCGGCTTTCGCGTTTGGTCAGGTTGGTGACGGCGATCTGGATGCGTGGAGACTGGAAGTTTTCGAGGCGGGCGCTTTGCAATTGTTCGCGGAGGTATTTGACGGCGTTGTTGCCAGAGAGGATGCCGGAGCTGTAGAGGCTGCTGGCGACGCCGGGAAAGCGCAGCGGTGCGGCCCAATCAATGAAGGACCGGCGCAAACCGGGGCGGAGGGTGAAGTTTTCGATTTCGCGACCTTGCAGGCCCATGCCACAGATGGCGGCGGTGAAGGCTCCGGAAGAGGTGCCGGCAATCTGGTCGGGAAAGATGCCGGCTTCATGAAGCGCGCCCATGAAGGCGGAATGGGCGTAAAATCCATAGAAGGAGGAACTGAGGGCAACGGCGATGCCGGTGCCTGGGTGGGATGATCGGGCGCTCATGTCCGGGTTGGATGTCATTTAGGTCTGCTGGGTGACGCTGGTGGATGCAGATTGTGTTCCAGAACGGATTCGATGCAGGCCAAGCCAGATGCCTCCGACGAGTCCCCAGATGCCGGTGACGGCGAATCCGAGCAGGGAGACGGTGACGGCCCCCTGGGCTCCCATGGGTAGGGTGTGTCCGAGCAGTTCGACAAAAAGGTTTTCGCGCACGCCAAGTCCGCTGATGGTGATGGGAATGGCGGCGATGGCGTCCACCATGGGCATGATGGCGAGCATTTGCAGCGGGGGGATGGGTTGGGCAACGGCGTGGCTGGAACACCAGTAGGCGGCATAGCCGGAGAGAATGCTGAGGATGGAAACGATCTGGGCGCGGTAGATGGCGTTGCGGTGGGGCTGAAGATGAAGGAACGGTCGGAGCGGAAAGGTGATGCGACGGAGGAAGGGTTTGCTGTTGATGTGGTTCCAGATCGAAGGGAAGCAGATCGCGGTAAAGGCGCTGAGGGTGAGGAGGCCCATGATGCCCAGGATGATGTCGGTGGCGACGAGGGCGATGCCGGGGACCATGCTGTTGTTGGAGGTGAGCCAGGCCGTTTGAGGTCGGGTAAACAAGATGTAAAGAATGGTGCCGGCCATCAGTCCAACGCCGTGATCGAGCAGGATGGATTGGGCGATGCGCAGTTTTTGATTGGGGAACTGGCGGTTGAGGAACACGGCACGGATGCCGTCGGCACCGAGAGGACCGAGGAAGTAGAAGTTAAAAAAATCGGCAAACATCGTCAGCCGGATCGACTCACGGAAGCTGAGAGCCATGCCGTTCATCTGCACGAAGGCGCGCCAGCGCATGGCCCATCCTAAAACGGCGAGGCCGCCAAAAAGCATGGCGAGCAACAGCCAGCCGAAGTGAATGGTGGTGTTTTGGAGACTGGGCAGGCTGGCGAACTCAGCACGTCGCAGAGCCCACCAGAGCAGGGCACCGCCACAAGCGAGGCGCAAGAGAAGCATCCAGTGGCGGCGGGGCATGCTAAAAGGCTAAAGGATGAAGACTAAAGGATAAACTTGGCCAGGTCAGTTGGCGAAGGCGATTACCTTTTGGCAACGAGGTCGTAACCGCGCCAGTCGGCGATGGTGACATCGGCGAAAGTTCCGACGGGGATGGTGGGATCAACAAAAACCATGCCATCGATGTCAGGAGCGTCCATGTAGGTGCGCGCTTCGCCGGGTTTTTCAACGAGGACGCGGACGGTTTTTCCAACTTGGGACTGGTTGAATTCTTCGGCGCGGACCTGCAGGTGGCTCATGGCTTCGTTCCAGCGGCGTTTGCGGGTGGCGTGGTGGACGTGGCCTTCCATTTTGTTGGCGCGGGTGCCTTCTTCGCGGGAGTAGTTGAAGACGCCGGCGCGTTCGAATTTGAATTCGTCGATGAAGTCGAGGAGTTCTTTAAAGTCTTCCTCGGTTTCGTTGGGAAAGCCGACGATGAAGGTGGTGCGGATGGCGATGCCGGGGATGCCGGCGCGCATGCGGCGGATGAGGTCGCGGATGTAGTCGCCGTTGGTTTCGCGGCGCATGAGGGTGAGCATGTGGTCGCTGATGTGCTGGAGGGGGATGTCGACGTATTTGACGACCTTGTCGGATTCAGCGATGGCGGCGATGAGGTCATCGCTCCAGTGGGCGGGGTGGGTGTAGAGGAGGCGGATCCAGAAGTCGCCCTCAATGGTATTGAGTTCGCGGATAAGGGTGGCGAGGCTTTCGCCGCGCGAGCTGTCGACGGGGCTGCGCGGGTTGGGGCGCTGGCCTTCCCATTTGTCCATGCCGAAATAAGTGATGTCCTGGGAGATGAGGTTGATTTCCTTGATGCCGGAGGCGACGAGAGCGCGGGCTTCCTTGACGACGCTTTCCTGGGTGCGGGAGCGGTGTTTGCCGCGGATTTTGGGGATGATGCAGAAGGAGCAGGGGTGGTTGCAGCCTTCGGCGATTTTGATGTAGGCGTAGTGCGAGGGAGTGAGGCGGAAGCGCGGGGTGTCGTAGTCGGGGATGTATTGGGGTTTTTCGGTGACGTGGTTGTCGGGCGACTCGTCTTCGGCGCGTTCGTGGCCGGTGAGGCGGTTGACGATGGTGCCGACTTCGGTGAGTTGGTCGAGGCCGATGAAGGCGTCGACTTCGGGCATCAGGCTGGGAAGTTCCTGGGCGAAACGCTGGGCCATGCAGCCGGCGACGATGATTTTCTTTTTGCGGTCGGTGCGTCCGTCGATGGCTTCATGGACGCTGGAGATGGACTCCTTCTTGGCCATGTCGATGAACGAGCAGGTGTTGATGATCATGACATCGGCGTCGTCGGACTTGGGGGTCATCTGCATGCCGGCCTGCTGGATGTGGCCGACCATGATTTCAGAATCGATGAGATTTTTGGCGCAGCCGAGGCTGACGAGTCCGACTTTGGTCATGATGGGTGAAAAAGGTGAGTGAGCGGGGCTTGGGTGGGTTCGGTGGGGAGGGAGTTTAGCATGGATTCGGTCAGTGGGAAGCGAGATGTGAGGGGAGGATGGTGACCCATGGAGAAATGTGCTGGACTTGGGCAGGGATTTTTTGTCATGTTGATTCATGCAACCACCCCCAGTTTCCCGTGTTTCTGAGATTCGACGTAGTTCGATAGCGAGGCGGTTGGTCAAATGGCTGGCTTATGGCGTTGGAGGATTGATTGGGTTGGTGGTTTTGATTTTACTGGCGGTGATTTTTTGGCCGGACGCGCCGCCGCCGGAGGATGGGGAAATGATTCCCGTTTTCACCGAGGGAGGTGGGCCGAATAATCCGCTGGTGGAGTTTGTTAAAAACGCACCGAATGCGGTGGGGGTCGGCTTGTTATCCGAGGAGGCAAAGGAGCTGCGGGTGGGTTCGGAACCGGAGTTGCGGGAACATTTGAAGCGCAACGAGAATTTGCTCAACGCATGGGACAAGCTGGTTCAGTCTGACCGGGATTCGTGGCGCTGGCGTTTGCAGGATTCTGCGCTGGTGTCTCGACCTTTGGAGTTCGAAGGATGGCAAAAACTGCAAGATGTTTGCAACTTGGATCGCTGCCGAATCGTGCTCCTGGTCAGGGATGGACGGCTGAGCGAAGCTGCGGAAAAGGCGCTCGCGCTCATAGCCAGTGGAGAGGCTCTATTCCATGCAGAAGGGGATGGCATGGATTTTCTGGTGTCGAGCACGGTGAAGTCAATTGGGGTTTCTTGCATGGAAGAAGTTCTTATCGCGAGTAGGAATGATGGGATGGTGCTGACGGATTTGCAGGCAAAAATGTCGCGGTTGGAAGGCGACTGTCTCAGTGCAACCAAGCACATGTTGCAAGTGGAGTATCTGACAACGAAAAAGATATTGAACAATTGGGATGAGTATTTAGCTGCGGGCTTGAAACGGAGAAGGATTAGGTCTGCCAAGTGGCTGATTGATGTTAATCGATCACTTAACATCTACATTGAATTTCAAAGGCCGTTGCTAGTTTCAGCTTCGAAGGATACGTCGACACTTTCGAAGGCCGCTATTAGGCACAATTACGCTCGGCGTGAATGGAGGCCATATCCGGCGAGGTTCCTAAGTTTAAATTTCTTTGGAGATCATACTGCTCATGATCGAGCAGGCTCGTTGAATTTAGTAGTGGATCGAGGTATTAGGGGACAGTTTTGGTCTACGGCGATGCCTGTCATCATCGCATTGCGGAGACATGAGCTTGAAAAAGGGAAATTGCCTGTGGACCTAGAGAAATTGGTTCCGGAGTATTTACCGAAAGTCCCTTTAGATCCTTACGATGGGGCACCGCTACGATGGAACTTGGAGAAGAAGCGGCTTTACAGTGTGTGCAGTAATGGCAAGGATGATGGTGGTGATTTTGGCAGGCCAATGATGGCGAGATTTGAATTTGGTGATCTTGGCTTGTTTTATCTTTGGGGTGAAGAATACAAGGCTTACCATAGGAAATTATACGCGCCACTAAATGAACTCTTGAGGAGGCGATGAAAACAGCGCTGGGGAAATTTGTTTGCAACTGTGGTGAGAAGTTGAGGTTCTAGTGTATTCGATATGATGATTTTTTCTCGCCGTTTACTGTTTTTGGGGCTGGCTTTGATGGCCATTGCGACTGGCAAAGCGCAGGCACAAGTGGTGGTTTACCGACTGACGTTTGAGGAGATTGGAGAGAGCATCAATTACCGGCCTTACCAGAATGGGTATTACGTCGCACCGATGGAGGGTGGGGCAGGCTCGTTGGTGCTGACGCTAACGACGGGGAATGTAAGGCAATATTTTGCTTATGAAGGGTTTGGGGAATTGTTTGTGGCGGTGAAGGGGGAGTCGCAGAAGATGGTTTTGAGTGCGACGGCGGCCAACGAGGTGAGCACGACAGTGTTTTATGCGCTGGGCACGGCGACCAAGGAATTTGACGTGGAATCGCGCAACTTGAGCGGGAAGATCAAGGTGGCGGAAAAGATGGTGGGGTATGCGGTGAGCGCTGACAGTGAGCAGGATTTGCCTTTCATTGGCACCGGGATGTCGATTGGCGTGGCGGGGGCGAGTCAGTTGACGGCCCGAATTGACGAGGCTTACACCAACAAGGCGGTGCAGGAAAATCTGGATTCGGCCGCGGCGGTGGATGCGGTGATCGAGGCTCTAACAGCGGCGGGGCATGTGAATGGCAATCCACAAACCGGGAATGGTGGCAATGGCAACAACGGCGGCGCTGGGGGCGGCACGGGGACCAATCAGGAGTAAACTTCCTCTTCAGGAGGGGACCAATTGAGGCAAGTTTTCTAGTCAGGGATTGGAGGGCGTCGGTGGGACAGGAGGGGAGGTGCGGTCGATGGAGGGCACGCGGAAGATTCTGCCGCTGTAAGGGCATTTCACTTCGGAGCCTGGGGTGAGACCGACGACATCAACGAGTTGATGAGGTTGAGCGAACGGGCTGCGAACAAAGCCGGGCTGGCCGGGAATGTTTTCGGCGTAGGGAATGGGCGGAATCGAAGGTGTGGACGTGGGGGGCGTGGCTGCTGTTGTCTGTGAGGTAGGAGTTGTTTCAGGCTCGGACATGATGGGATTGGGTGCGGATGGAGTGGCGTCGACCGAGGGGGCCGGTTCGGTTGGATTCAGCAGGGCGGGAGTGGGTGAGGGCGCAGATTCCAGAGGAGCAGGAGCAGGATCGGGAGTAGGAGCAGCAGCGGCAGCAGCAGGAGACGGGAGCTGTTTTTTGACGAGCTGGGGTTTGGTGACCGGCTTGGAAGTGGTGGCTTTAGGTTTGGGTTTAATTTTGGATTTGGCGACCGGTTTGGAGGGAGCCTGGGTCGGCAATTGGGCATTGTTGAGGGCGTCGCGCTGGCCGGGAACGATGAAGGGACGCTTGGTGTAGGGGCAGATAATGGTGTCACCCGGGCGGGCACCGTCGAGTTTGACCAGCTTGGCAGGGCGGGTGTAGGGCGAGCGGGCGTGGTCGGAGGCGTAGGGAACGGCGATGCCTGTTTTGATCCTGGCTTTCTTTGTCGCGGCGGGGGCGCTGGTCGAGATGCTGCTGAAGAGGGCAGCAATGATGAGCACGAGAACTCGAGGGATCAGGGTTTTTGCGTGGACCATGGATGCAAAAGGTGGCTTGTTGCCGGAGTGTAGAGGTGAAGGCACATGATGCAACCTCATCTAATTTTTGCGTAGCATTGGATCGCGCGAAGGAAGGTTTAATTGATTAATCAAATATGAAATGGCAGGTGATCACGGTAGGCAAACCAGCTTTGACTTGGGCGAAGGCGGGTTTGGAGGACTATGCGCGTCGGCTGACACGCATGGCGCAGGTGGAGATGGTGGTTCTGAAGGAGGGAACGCCGGCCCAGGTGGCGCAGCGGGCGCTGGAGGCGTCGAAAGGTTCGTGGCGGGTGGTGTTGGATGAGAGAGGCAGGGATTTGACCAGTGTGGAGCTGTCGGGCTGGGTGCAGAAACAGGAAAATGCTTCGTTAAAACGAGTGAGTGTGTTGATTGGTGGAGCGGATGGACATGATGAATCGCTGAGGTCGGAAGCGGACGAATGCTGGCGTTTGTCAAAGATGACGTTGCAGCACGAGATGGCGCTGGTTTTGTTTTATGAACAATTGTATCGCGCCTACGGAATGCTTAGGGGTGATCCTTACCATCGAGCATAACCCGCTGCTTTTTTCCACAATTACTATGATTTTCACATTGCAAAGTATGGAAATTACGGAAAGATTATTTTAATAAATTTCAGTCTTCCATACATTTCTAACTTGAGAATCTTCTCAAGAAGATTATTCATGGATGAGAAATTTTAACAATTTGCTGTTATGTCTTCACCGTCCCCTTCTTTTTTGAAACAAATTCTCGAAGCAGGATCGGTGTCTCAAACTCCAGATCGTTCGCAAGAAGTTGCTTCTCCATTTAGCAAACTGGGTGGAGGGAGTGGTGGGGTGGTTTCACCGTTTTCGATTGTCGGACCGGCGCACGGTGATCTGGCAAAGGGACTGGTGGCTCCCAAGAGGGTGGAATCGGCCATTGAGAGTGTGGGAATGGAACATTTTCGGTTGTTGCTGGACAATGTGCCGGTGGCGATGGCGATGTTTGATCTGGAGATGCGCTATTTGCTGGCGAACAGTCGTTGGGTGGAGGATTTTAAGCTGGCGGAGGTGGAGTTGGTGGGGCGCAGTCATTACGAACTGTTTCCGATGCTGCATCCGGGCTGGCGTCATGTGTATGAGAGGGCGTTGCAGGGTCAGGTGGTGAAGTGTGATCGGGATGCGATGATGCAGAATGGCCGGCCAATGGTGTATCGATGGGAGGTGCGTCCATGGAGAAACGCGGATACGCGCATTGGCGGGATCATGATTTCGTGTTCGCGATTGCAGGCTCCCTTGCCGGATGAAGCGACGGCTTCGACGACCAATTCAACGCCATCGCTGAATGAAAGTGGAGCCGCCACGGACGGGATGGAAGCGATGTGGATGGGGAGGTTGCCGATGCTGGCGGTGGATGTGAACGGGAGAATTTTGCGGGCCAGCTGCGGGGCTTCGACCTTTTTGCTGCCGAAGGGTTTGGAGGAGGGGGTGACGAGTTTTTGGGAGGTGCTGGGCGAGCGCAGCGGGCAGGGGGCTTTGCGGGAGCGGGTCGAGCAAGTGCTGCAATCGGTGCTGGCGGAGGGACGGGCGCAGGAGGTGATCCGCACTTCGCTTTCGACGGATGAGGAGGCAACGAGCGAGGTGCCGGCGCATTGGTTGTTTACGCCGATGGGTGAGCCGAAAGAGGGGCAGGCAGCGGTGGCGCTGGTGGTGGGACTTGAGGGGGTGCCGATGTTGCCCCCGGTGCAGGTGCCGCTTTCGCTTTCGATTTCGGCTGCTGAAGCGCCTTTGATGGAAGCGCGGGGTGAGGCGATGGAGATTCAGCGTCGGCTGGCGGAAGCGGCGGATGCAGAGAAGCTTTCACGGCAGAGGGAGAGCCGGCTGCGGTCAGTGTTGGATCTGGCGCCTTGTGGTTTGCTGGTGCTGGATGAGAAGGGGCGGCTGATTTTTCAAAATGCACGCTTGCGGCATTTGCTGGGTCGCGAGGTGATGGAGGGGCAAAGGGTGGATGAGTGGTTGATTTTGGGTTGTCGCGATGCGGTGCACGCCCGGGAGGTGGCGCGGCGCTGGCAGGAAGACATCTGGAGGCGTCAACTGGTGCAGGTGCTGACGCTGGTTTCGATGGACGATTTGTTGAAGGACATTGAGATTCGTCCGGTGGCGTTGCCGGGCGGGGGGATGATGCTGATGTTGCAGGATGTGACGGAGATGCGTCGGGGTGAGGAAATGTTGAGGTCGACCGAGGCGAAGTTCCGCACCTTGGTGCATGAGAATCCGTTGCCGGTGGTGTTGACGGATCGCAGTGGGGCGGTGTTTGATGCGAACCCGGCGGCAGAAGTGCTGCTCGGGCATCCGCGGGCGGAGTTGCGTCGGATGCGTCTGAATCAGTGGATGGATGAGGCATCCGTGAAGCGACGGGCGGAGGTGCTGGAGGGGATGAATTTGTGTGATGCGTCTTCGGGCGAATTGGAGGCGTTGTTGCCGCTCGCGAATGGGTCGGTGGCGAAGGTGGCGATGCGGGTGGCACTGGTGATGGATGTGGAGCGTCGTGCGTTGTTTACGGTGCACTTCATGCAGGAATTGGAGTCGAAGTCGAAGGCGAAGACTGAGACGGAAGAGAAGGCGGAGGCGCAGGTTCAAGCTGAGCCACAAGTTCGAATTCCTGTTGAGAAGGCGGCTGCGGAATTTCGTCACCCGCTGATGCTGGTGGATCGATTTCAGGAGATGGAGGATGAGGAAGAAGAGTCGCTGGAGTCGGAGCAGGTGGAGTTGTTGTCGACCGATGCGCATGGTCGCGTGGCCTCTTGGACGGAGGAGGCGACTGAGATTTTTGGGTTTGCGAAGGAAGAGATTCTCGGTCGTGGTTTGCATTTGTTGTTCCGTCCCTCGGACGCGACGGGGTTTTGTCAGGATCTGGCGAAGCACCATGCGCTGGCGTTTGGCGGCAAGGTGGTCGAGTGGACTTTTTATCACAAGGTTCACGGCCGAAGTGTTGGCTCATTTGTTCTGAATGCAGTGGGAGATTCGCCGCTGGCGGTGCAGTTGAAATTGAAGCAGAAGCAGAAAGTGGCTGCGACCGTTGGGGTGGATGCGGAAGAAGTGGATGTCGATCTGGATCACGCGATGGAGCAGCAGCGGGTGGTGATTGGGGAGACGCATCAGCGGGTGAAGGATCAATTGCAGATCATCAACTCGATGCTGAATCTGCAGTTGAACACGTTGCGCAACGAAGAAGCACGACATGCGTTGCGTTCGAGTCAGAATCGCATCGGCTCGATTGCGGCGTTGCATCATCATTTGTCGCGGATGGCGGCGGGCGAGGAGATGAATTTCAAGGCGTTTGTGGCGGGGTTGATTGAGCGGTTGCGTGAGTGTTTTGATGTGCCTGCGGGGCGGGTGCATGTGGAGATCGATTTGTCGAAGAAGCAGGTGCCGGAGAAGTGGTTGCTGCCCTTGTCACTGGCGTTGAATGAGATGGTTTCCAACGTGTTCAAGCATGCGTTTCCCGGGGATCGGATCGGCGTGGTGGAAGTGGCATTGCATTGGAATGGGGAGATGGGGGCGCTTTCGGTGGTGGACGACGGCATTGGATTCGCGGCGGATTTTGATGATCATCACCATGAAGGCATGGGTCTGAAAATTTTACGGGTTTTTGCGGGTCAGTTGGGTGGGGAGATCAAGATGAACCATGGCGCGAATGGCGGGGCTGAGGTGGTTTTGCAGTTTCCGGTGAAGCGGGCTTAACCAAGGTCTCAACGGGGGAAGAAGACGATTTTCTGCTTGCGTGAGTCTTGGGAACTCAACGATAGTCCGGCTGTGGAAAATATGGATACCCCTGATAAACTTAGTGTGTTGATGGTTGACTGTGGGGCGGGGGTTCGATCGCTGGCGGGTGAGGCTTTGATTGAGGCGGGGTTTGAATTGGTGGGGGCGGAGTCAGAGAGACTCGGGTTACAGGATGCACTGGATCTGGCGGGGCGGCGTGAGGTGGATGTGGTGGTGATGGGGAGTGAGGAGAAAGATGTGCAGCGGATCCTGACAGTGGCGCGTCAGTTGTTGTTGGAGGGCGGTCCGGTGGCGGTGGTGCACTTGATGAGTGCGGATGAAGTGGAGCGGATTTCGGAGGTTTTAGGGAACGATTTAGGGGAGTGTGTGCTGGTGCCGTTCAGCAAGGAACAACTGGCGGTTTCGGTGCAGGCGGCGGTCGCGCGGCGCTTGCGTGTGATGGAGGCAAAATTGCCGGAGCTGGGAGTGATGGAAGTGCTGGATGGACTGGACGAAGGTCTTTTGGTGGCGGATTTTGCGGGGCGGGTGAAGTGGGTAAATCGAGCAGCGACGCTGATGCTGGGGATGGAGGGCAACGAATTGTTGGGGCGCGATCTGAGTTCGGTTTATCAGGTGAATTTGCCGGATGGTGGCGAGGTGAAGTCCTTTTCAGCGGCGACGGGAGTGCCGAGGTTGCTGAGTTTGAAAAACAAGCTGGGGGAGGTGGGATTGATTGAGGATCGTTGCTCGGTGCTGCATGATGCGATGGGTGAGGTGCAGGGGGTGGCGATTTTATTCCGGCGTTTGTCGAAGGTTGAGGCGGCGGCGAAGGAAAGGGATTCGAATTTGGTGGACAGCGTGACCGATCCGTTGCTGGCGGTGGATGCGGAGTGGAAGATTGTTTTTGCCAACGGGGCGGCGGCGAGATGGCTGGGTGCGGTGGGAGAAAATTTGCGGGGGCGATGGTGGTGGGAGCTGTTGCCGGAGTCGGCGCGGGAAATGCATGAGGCGGCTTTTGTAAAGGCGTGGGAGCGACGCGAAGCGCTGGGGGCGGAGATTTTTATGGAGGGCAGCGGGGCGTGGTATGAGGTGAGATCGTATCCGCATGGCGACGGGCGCCTGATGTGGATGAAGGACATCACGACGCGCAAGCTGGAATGGGAGCGCGGCAACCGGTTGGACCGGCTGGAGTCGTTGGGATTGCTGGCGCGTGGGTTTGCGCACGACTTCAACAATCTACTGACGGTGTTGCTGGGCAATCTGTCTTTGGCCGAACACCGGCTGGGGGCGGGTGGACCGGTGATGGAGATTCAGTCGGCACGGCAGGCGACGCTTTTGGCGCAGGGTTTGGTGCAGCAGTTGTTGACGTTTGCTCGAGGGGGAGCGCCGGTGAAGCGGGCCATTGCGCTGGCGGATCTGGTGAAGCATTTTTTTGAGCAGCATCCGAAGGTGGTGGGGATTGAGTATGGGATCGAGGTGCAGGAAGGACTGCCGTCGATGGCGTTGGATCCGAATCAGATTCGGCGTTTGTTGGGGAACCTGGTGCGCAATGCCGAGCAGGCGACGTCGAGGGGTGGTCGGATTGTGGTGAAGTGTGAGGCAGCGGATCCGAGCAGCATGTTTGGACATGATGTGTTGAAGGATGCGCCGGAGTCGCTGGCGGGAATGGTGCTGGAGGTGGAGGACAATGGGGAAGGGATTGAGGCGCAGAATTTGCCGCACATTTTTGAGCCGTATTTCACGACGCGGAAGAAGCAAAACGCGACGGGTTTGGGGTTGACGGTTTGTGAATCCATTGCCCGGGCGCATGGGGGAACGATCAATGTTTATGCGGTGAAACCGCGAGGCACAAGGGTGCGGTTTTTTCTGCCGGTGGAAGAGGATGCGGCTGGGAATGATGGGGAGCCGGAAATGCTGGAGATGAAAGGACCAGGACCGGGCAGGACGCCGAGAATTCTGGTGCTGGAAGATGATCACCTGGTGCGGGCATTGATCTGCCGTGGATTACAGAGTCAGGGGTATGAGGTGACGGAGACGGTGGATGGATTGGAGACGGTGCGGCTTTATGAGCAGTCGATGAAGGAAGGGCGCGCTTTTGATGTGGTGATTCTGGATTTGAGCATTCCGAATGGGATGGGCGGAGTGCGCACGATGGAGAAGTTGCGGGCCTTGGATCCGCAGGTGTTGGCTTTGGTCAGTAGCGGGTATTCGGATGATCCGGCGATGGCGCAGCCTTCAGCGTATGGTTTTGCGGCGGTGCTGCCGAAGCCGTATGAACCGTTGGAGTTGATCCATGTGGTTCAGCGGTTGCTGGATGAGCGGATGAAGAGTGGGAGGGGAGGAGAGGTCAATCACCATTCATTCATCATTTTGATTTTCTAGAATGAATAGAGAGCCCAACCGCCATCCCGATCAGGCCGAGGGGGACACTTATCAATGGCCAGAATAACGGACCACCTGTGTCACCAAAAGCGGCTGCGATGAAAAGCAGCGCCACTGGTAGCAGGCACCCCCCGGCCCCTCCTCCCAGGATGGCATATACGCAACCCGGCGGTTTTTGCCGCTCGTCATCCTGAAACCGGGTTGGTGGCAATGGCCGCATCTAAGGCTAAGACACTCAATTACTGAGCCCAGTTGAGGTCGAGGGTGAGGTTGTTGACGCCTTCTCTGACTTCGGTGGTGAGTTCGTCGGGACTGTTGGGGGAGATTTTGGTGGTTTCAGCGATGCCGGCGGGGGCTTGTTGGGTGCTGAGATTGGCGTCAGCGGCGGAGAACATGATTTTTAGATGATGTTTGCCGACGGGAATCTGGTCGCGGTTTTTGGCGCTGAATTCGCCGTTGCGGATGCGGGCGGTGATGAGGGGGAGGAGGTTGTCCTCAGGAACAAAGGTGATGCTGCCCCAGGTGATGGGTTTGCCGTTGATGGTGATTTTGCCGCTGACCTCACCGGTGGCGGAGGGACGGAGGAAGCGGTTGTTGCGGAGCCAGTGGGTGAGGTGTCGGCTCCAGGTGGAGAGGATGGGATCGCCTTGCATGAGGCCGACGCCGTGGACACCGCGCTGGTAGATGTGGAGTTCGGCGGGGATTTTGTTCTGGCGAAGGGCGAGGTAAAAAGCGACGGCGTTTTCGGCGGGGACGGCGGTGTCTTCATCGGTTTGAAAGATGAAGGTGGGCGGGGTTTCGGCGGTGACGTTGTGCTGGCTGGAGAGCTTTTTGGCGAGCTCGTCGTCCGCTTTTTTGTCGGGTCCGAGAAGGTTGTTGCGGCTGCCTTTGTGGGTGTAGGTGTCGGACATGGAGATGACAGGGTAGCCGAGCACGAGGAAGTCGGGACGGGAGGAGGCGCGTTCGATTTTGTCGGGGGCATCGGGGTTGCCTTTGTCGAAGAGGGTGCCGGCGGTGCTGGCGAGGTGTCCCCCGGCGCTGAAGCCGGTGATGCCGATGCGGGAGGAGTCGATGTTGTATTCTTCGGCGTGGTCGCGCACCCAGCGGATGGCACGTTTGGCATCGTTGAGCGGGGTGGGGTGATGGTAGCCGGTGCCGCTGTGACGATAAGTGAGGACAAAGGCGGTGACGCCGATGCTGTTGTAGTATTGGGCGACTTGTTTGCCTTCGTGGTCGAGGGCGAGTCCTCCATAACCGCCGCCGGGGCAGATGACGACGGCCGCGCCGCTGGAGTTGGTTTCGGGACAGTAGACGTCGAGGGTTGGCTGGTGTTCGGGGCCGGGTCCCTTGGCATCAGGGGCACCTTCGGGCCAAAGAGGAACAGCGCGTTGATTGACAGGTGCGGGATCTCGAGCGGAAGCAGCGGGTTGGGCGACGCTGATATTGATGGCTAAGGCAGCGAAGAGGAGGGATGCAGCTAGGGCTTTCATCAGAGGAAAAGATGGAAAGGAAGGAGGGATGGATAAAAAAAGAAAGACCATCGGGATGGTCTTTCTATCTTAATATGGGGCCGCGTTGGTTGCCAGTGCAAACGCGGGTGGATAAAAGGAGACTGAAAGGCTCGAGGACGAGCCTTCTACTTTTTTACTTCTCGGTGCGGCCGTTGGTTTCCCAGCCGCCGCCGAGTGCTTTGTAGATGGCAACGAGGGAGGTGGCGGTGAGGGTTTCGCTTTCGGCTAGCTGACTTTGGGCGTCGAGCAGTTCGCGCTGGGCGTCCAGGACGGTGAGAAAGTCGGCGACCCCGTTTTGATAACGCTCACGAGCGAGGTCGGCGGCTTGTTGGGAGGCATTGGCGGACTCGCGCAGGTAGTTGCGGCGGGCGCGTTGACGCCCATAAGCGACGAGAGCGTTTTCGGTTTCTTCGAGGGCTCCGAGAACGGTTTGTTCGTATTCAGCGAGACTGCGTTGGGTGCGGGCACTGGAGGCTTTGATCTGTGCCTGAACACGACCGAGGTCGAAGGCGGCCCAACGGATGCTGGGACCGAAGGAGGTGGCATCGGCTCCAGAGCGACCCAGGCCACTGAAGCTTTCAGCTTGAAGGGCGGCGGTGCCGTTGAAGGTGACACTCGGGAAGAGGTCGGCGGTGGCAACTCCGACACGCTGGGTGGCGGCCTCGAGTTGTTTTTCGACCGCGTAAACATCGGGACGACGGCGGAGAAGGTCAGCAGGATTGCCGATGCGCACCAGGCTCGGCAGGGCGGGCATGGGGCGGGACTTGATGAGTTCGCTTTTCAAAGCCGATGGCTGGGCGCCGACGAGGACGCTGAGGCGATGGATGTCCTGATGGATGGCGCTTTCGATGAGGGGAATGGCGGCCAGGGTGGAGTTCAGCAGTGCCCGGGAGCGGGAGGTGTCGAGCTCGGTGCCGCGACCGCCTTGAAGGAGGCTTTCGGTGAGCTTGAGGGTTTCGCCCTGGTTGTTGGCGTTTCGGCGGGCGACGGCGAGTTGATTCTGCAATCCGCGAAGGTCGAGGTAGGCGGAGGCGACCTCACCGGTGATGGCGACCATGACGGCGTTGCGGGTGGCTTCGGCGCTTTCGACGTCGGCACGGGCAGCCCAGTTGGAACGGCGGACGCGTCCCCAGAGGTCGAGTTCCCAAGTGGCGTCGAATCCGGCTTCATAAACTTCAGAACCGCGACCGTTGCTGCCCCCCCCGCCGAAGCCGGTGAAGCGGCCCTGGCTGGTCTGGGTGCTGGAGCGTTGGTTGGTGTAGCTTCCGCCGGAGGTGACGGTGGGGAAGTAGTCGAAACGGACGGAGTTGCGCAGGGCGCGGGCTTCTTCAATGTTGGCGGCGGCGATGCGCAGGTCGTGGTTGGCGGCAATGGCGCGGTCGATGAGAGAGTTCAGCTTGGCATCGTTGAACTTGCGCCACCACAGGGGAACGGCGGCGGCGGTCGAGAAACCGGATTCCTTGGTGCTGAATTTTTCGTCCACCGGAGTTTCCGGTTTGGTGTAGTTGGGGCCGACTGCGCAGGAGGACAGGGAGGCGAGGACGAGAATGCTGAAGCTGAACAACGCGGTGGGACGGGGAGCCATGAGACGGGAAGTGAAGGAGAGACTGCTGAAAATGCAAGTGATTGCTTGCGTCATTGGGGATGCACCATCATTACGTTTCAGCCCGCGCATGGGCTCAAGTTTTTTTGAACGCAAAGCGAGGGCCAACCTGGACGTGCGGCTTTTGGCGACGCAGGGTTTGAAGCCGAGGACCGATGGAGGGTGGCGACGTGGTTCAGATGCCATCGAAATATTCGTCGCCGTCGCAAATACGTTGAAGCACGCGGAGCAGATTTTTTGGTGAGGTGGTTTTGGCAACGTATCCGCAGGCTCCCAGGTCACGGGCACGACGGGCATAATCGATGTCGTCGTGCATGGAAATCATGAGAACGCGGGTGGTGGGCCAGGTTTGCAGCACTTGTTCAGTGAGCTCGAAGCCGTCTCCATCCGGCAATGAGACGTCCACGATGAGCAGATGGGGGCGGGTCTTGACGAGTTGCTGGCGCGCGGCGGCCAAGTCTGGAGCGGTCCAGGTGAGCCGGAGATCGGGGGCGTCTTCGGCAATACTTTTAAAAATAGCACGGATGATCGCGTGATCATCAACGACTGCCAGGCTGAAGGTGGGGGAGTCCGCAACCACGACATCGACTTCAGGGTAGGGACTGGAAGCGAGGTTCATGGGAATTGAACGCTGACACTGAAGAAGTTGGGGCCTTCAGCGCAGTAGCTCGAATTAGACCTTTATCGGGAAGGAGCGCTCAAAGATTTTTTAAAATTTTTGCGTCCTTTATCGTTTTGCTTCGTAAAGCGAGGCGATGCCGCCATGAAGCGGTGTGCAGGTGCAGTCGGTGAAACCATTGGAATCAATCAATTGGCACATGGCGTTGCCTGAGGGGAACTTTTCAATGGAACCGCAGAGGTATTGATAAGCGGCGCGTTCTCCGGTGAGAAGTCCAGCGATGCGTGGCATGAAATGACGCAGGTAAAACAGGTGCGCGGCCCGCAGCGGGCGCGAGGTGGGCAGGGAAAAATCGAGGACGAAGAGGGAACCGCCAGGTTTGAGAACGCGGGCCATTTCTTTGAGGGCGTCGGCCCAGGAAGCCATGTTGCGGAGGCCGAAGGCGACCGTGACGACATCGGCGGTGGCGTCTTCGATGGGGAGGTCGAGGGCATCGGCGACGATGAGGTTTTTGAGTCCGCGCAGACGGGCCTGGTCGAGCATGGGCTCTGAGAAATCGGCACCGAGGATGTGGGCGTCGGGGCAGCGGGACTGGATCTCGGCGGCGAGGTCTCCGCTGCCGGTGGCGAGGTCGAGAACGAACTTGGGATTGAGGGCCTGGACGCGGCGGGCGGTGGTTTTGCGCCAGAGGACGTCGATGCCGAGGCTGAGCACGTGGTTGGTGAGCACGTAGCGTCCGGCGATGGATGCAAATGCATTGCGGACGAATCCTGAATCTTGACCTGTCATCTCCTTCTCCTCCATGGTGGCGATCTCCAGTGCGCAAGGGGGGCTCGCGGGTTTCGGCGAAAAGGGGAGATGGTGCTCACGAGAGGACTCGAACCTCCACGATGTTACTCACTAGAACCTGAATCTAGCGCGTCTACCAATTCCGCCACGTGAGCATGATTCCTGCAGCAGGATAGATAACTTGCGCAGGATCGTAAGGTTCTCAACTGGAATTTTTGGGGAATTGGGGGCGGAGGCGGAAGTTGGAAGTGGGAAGTGGGAAGTCGGAAGTCGGAATGCGGAAGTCGGAATGCGGAAGTCGGAGACGTGAGGTCGACTGGATGTTATGGGTGAGCTGCGGTTTGGTGGGGCCGGCTTGAACCCGGTCTGGGCATGGGCCTGCCCGTCGAACAGGAGGTGCCTACTGCCTTACTTGCCACTTGGCCGCGTTTCAATCGCCAACGCGACCGGAGGCAGGGGTTTGGATGCGGAAGAGGTAGTTGGTGGCGGGCGGGGGGGAACCGAGTGGGGCGATGGCGGCCCCGACGTTGTAGAGTTTGCTGGCGTTGTTGAAGAAGTAGAGTTTGCCATCGGTGCCGAAGCAGAGTCCATCGGGCCATAGCAGACGGGGATCGGTGATGAGGTGGGTGTATTGTTTGCTGCCGGCGGTGATCATGCCGATGCTTTTGGCGGCGAGATCGGAGACGTAGATGTTGTTTTTGGCATCGATGGTGATGCCGTTGCAGAGGGGTTTGGAGGCGTATTGCTCAACATGACTGGCGAGCTGCTCGGCGCTGAGTAAGTCGTTGCGCAGGTGCTCGGTGCGGATGCGGAAGAGCCAGGTGGATCGCATGGGACCGAAGTAGAGCCATTCACCTTTGCGGTCGATGGCGATGGGATTGATGCCGCCTTGAGGATCGGTGATGGTGCCGTCGAGTCGTTTGGTAACCTGCGGTTGGTGATCGATGATGAGTTCGAGTCCGGGGTTGGCAAGAACGGAAGGATGACCTTGCAGAACACGGCGTGCCATGCCGGTGTTGAGGTCGAGAACGATCAGGGCCGCGTCGGGGCCGCTGGCGGGATCGCCAATGTAGATGAAGGGCGTTTCGGGATCGAGCACGAGGTCGTCGAGGAGCGAGCTGGGAAGGATGGCGGGGGCTCCAAGATGGATCACGCGCTGCAGACGGTTTTTGTCGTAGTCCCAAGCAACGACCTTGGGCGTGATCTCGCTGCGGCGACCGTGATCGATCATCCACACGATGCCGTGTTTGTCAGCCTGCATGCCTTCAATGGCGTCGAGTTGTAGGGGATCGCCCGGGGCGGCCTGGCTGACGCTTTCATTGGGGAAGGGTTTGGATTCGCCTTTTTTGTTGATCTCGACGATGCGGTTTTGCGGGCGTTGTTCAAAGCTGACGCTGAGAAGGTAGTTGCCGTTGGGGACCATGGTGAGTCCGGCCGGGGCGAGGGGAAGTTGAAAAAGAACCTCCAGCGCGGGAGGTTTCGCGGCGAACGCCGAATGCAGACTGCACCCGATCATGACCACGACCATGAGCAGGCAGAGCAAAGCTCGCAGCGCATGGGAGTGAGGGGGCCGGACAGGCATGATGGTAAGATGTCGAGAAAAGTTAAAAGTTGAAAGTCAAAAGTGAAAAGTGGCATGCGGTGCCGGGCACTTGCTGTATGGATAGGTCGGTGATTTTAACTTTTAGCCCCCGTTCTATTTTTTGTGATTGATCAACTGCATGCCCAACTCGGTGATGAAAAGATAACGCGAATGGTGGGGGCGTTTTATGCCCGGGTGAAGGACGATGATTTGATTGGGCCGATGTATCCGGATGATGATTGGGAGGGCGCGGAAAAGCGCTTGCGGGATTTTTTGATCTATCGGTTTGGCGGGCCGGACACCTACATCAGAGAGCGCGGGCATCCGCGTTTGAGGGGCCGGCATTTGCCGTTCAAGATTGGGGTGGCGGAGCGGGATCGCTGGCTGGATTTGATGGGGCAGGCGATGCGGGAGGCGGAGGTGCCGGTGGAGGTCGCACCAGTGCTGGGGGCGTTTTTTGCGCAGATCGCGGATTTCATGCGGAACACGGAGGGGTGATGGAGACGATGAATTTGCGCGGGGCATTAAAGGAACATTTTGGGCATGAAGGTTTCCGCCCGGGGCAGGAGCGTGTGGTCGAGGCATTGCTGGCGGGGAAGTCGGCGCTGGCAGTGTTTCCGACGGGTGGAGGCAAGTCGATTTGTTATCAGTTGCCGGCGTTGTTGATGGAAGGATTGACGCTGGTGATCTCGCCGTTGATTGCGTTGATGAAGGATCAGGTGGAGGCGTTGAAGGCGCGCGGCATTGCGGCGGCAAGGTTGGATTCCACGTTGTCGGCAGCGGAGGTGCAGGGGGTGTTTGCGGACATGCGCGCGGGACGGTTGAAGCTGCTGTATATCGCGCCGGAACGATTGATGAATGAATCGTTCATGGAACGGCTCGGGCAGACAAAGATTGCTCTGCTGGCGATTGATGAGGCGCATTGCATTTCGGAATGGGGTCACAATTTCCGACCGGAGTATCTGCGGCTGGCAGCAGTGGCGCGTCGCTTGAAGCTGCATCCGGTGCTGGCGTTGACGGCGACCGCGACTCCGGCGGTGGCGACGGACATTCGCAAGGCGTTTGACATAAAGGAGGTCGATCATGTGCAGACTCCGTTTCGGCGGGCGAATCTGGCGTTGCTGGTGACGCCGAGTGCGGTGGACAAACGATTGGAGGTTTTGACGCGCAGGCTGAAGCAGTCGGGCAAAGGGCGTTTGTTTCCTGCGGTGGTGTATGTGACGCTGCAACAGACGGCGGAACAGGTGGCCACGCATCTGGCCAAACAGGGGGTGAATGCGAGGGCCTATCATGCAGGGTTGCCGGATGAGGTGCGCGCGGAGGTGCAGGAGGCCTTCATGCGCGGAACGGTGGACGTGATGGTGGCGACGATAGCGTTTGGGATGGGGATCGACAAGGCGGATGTGCGGGCGGTGTTTCACTACAATCTGCCAAAAACGCTGGAGAATTATCAGCAGGAAACGGGTCGCGCGGGCCGGGACGGATTGCCTGCGCATTGCGAGATGCTGGCGTGTCTGGACGACTTGGGGGTGCTGCGCAATTTTGTGTATGGGGACACGCCGACAGCGCTTGCGTTGAAGCAGTTGGTGGATCATTTGCTGCGGAAGGGGTCGGAGTTTGACATCAGCCGGTATGACCTAGCGCACACGGTCGACATCCGGCCGTTGGTGCTGGAAACGGTGCTGACTTATCTGGAACTGGAGGGCGTGTTGCAACCGTTGGGGGCGTTTTACAATGGGTATCAGGTGCATTTTACGCACGGCGAGGAGCGGGTGTTGTCGGGACACAAGCCGGAGCGGCAGCAGTTTTTGAAGCGGCTTTTTGACAGTGGCAAGCGGGGTTATCGCTGGCTCACTTTGGACATGACGGTGGCCATGGAGGCGACGGGGGACGGTCGCGAGCGCATCATGAAAGCGCTGCTGTGGATGGAGGAGGCGGGGGACATCACTTTAAAACCGAGCGGGTTGAGGCATCGCTATCGCTTGTGTGAAAACGCGGGACAGCGTGATCCAGCAGTGATTTGCAAACGCATGCAGGCATTGTTTGCGGCGCGGGAGGTGGCGGACGCCAAGCGGCTTGAAGAAGTGGTGGGGTTGGCGAGTGATCCAGGATGTTTAACGCGGCATCTGCTGCGGCATTTCGGGGAGGTGATGGAGGAAGATTGTGGAACTTGCAGCAGCTGCGTGGAAGGGCTGACCGTTCCGAGGCAATTGCCGAAATCGCCTGAGCCGCTGATCACCACGGAACACGTGCAGCAGATTCAGGCGGTGATGGCCGAGGGGCATGCGGCGTTAAGAGCTCCGCGGCAACTGGCGCGATTTTTGTGTGGCTTGAGCAGTCCGGCGACCACCCGGGCGAGGTTGTCCCGGCATGATGCGTTCGGTTTGCTGGAAGGGTATCCGTTTCAGGTGGTGCTGGAGCAGACGGAAAGCCAGTAAGAAAGGATGAAGGATGAAGGATAGAGCATCGGGCATAAAAAAACCCGGGCGCTTTCGGCGACCGGGTTTTAAGAAAATGAACTTGGAGCGTGATGTCGCTTATGGGGCGGCAGGAGCTGGAGCAGGAGCGGCGCCGCCGATGGGGGTGGCGATGGGCTGCTGCATGTCAGGATTGATAAACCATTTGGCGGTGTTGGTTTTGTCCTGAATCATGGAGATCAGCAGGAGCTCAGAGATGCCGGTATCGTTGGTTTCCTGGTTGGTGCGCACGATGGCGTGGACGATTTTGCCGTCGTTTTCAGGAATCAATCCGAGGATGTTGATTTTGAGCGACTCTTTTTTCTTTTTGATCACGTCCGGTGCGATCGGCATGCGGGAGTAGACGGCTTTGCGATCAGCAACGTAGGCTTCTTGTGGGGTAAGTTTTTCGAGCTCGCTGATTTCTTTGAGGCCAAGCAGCTTGAGACGGGCGGCTTCTTCCGTCATGGTCGGGGAGCTTTTGAGGGCTTGGGACATCTTTTGCTGACGGCTCTCCAGGGAAACGGGAAAAATCATGCCGGCGGCGGTGGTCCAGTCTTGTTCAACGATGGCCACCAGGTATTTGTTCACCACCGCAGCGGTGGGATGGTCGGCCTTGAGGGTGGTTTGAGCCTTGATCGCGGGTGCACATGCCAGAATGGCGGCGGCCATGGCGGTGTTGAAGAAAAATCGGGCGTTCATGTAGATGATGGAGGGGAAATGACGGAAGCGGAATATGGCTTGTCTGACCGGAGTGGTCGGGATGTGTTCGTAAACGAGGGCAAATTGGCCGTCAAATGGGAATGTGGGGCGTTGTGGTCCGGAAGTGAGATTTTTTGCAGGGATATTTGGCGTTGCAGCAACATTCGTGTTATATAGGACCCCACGCATGCTGCATGATCGCGACTACATGAGAGGCCGCCAGTCTCCCAACTGGTTGCAGTGGATGTGGTCGGATGCCGTCACTTTATTGGTGGTGATCAATGTGGCGGTTTTTTTGATGCAGGTGTTTGTCAATGACGGCCGGCCCTTCGAGTGGGGCGTGCTTTCGATGTCAGCCCTGGCGGATGGACGGGTATGGACCCTGTTCACCCACATGTTCCTGCATCACGGGATTTTTCATATCCTCGGCAATGCCTTGATGATCTTCTTTATCGGCAAGGCGTTGCAGTCACTATTGGGCACGCGGAATTTGTTGTATGTTTATTTCCTGTCGGGTCTGGGTGGGGCGGTGATGGAAATGGCGATTGGCTGGGTGGCCGACCAGCCGAGTGCCATGGTGGGCGCATCGGCGTGTGCCTTTGGATTGTTGATGGGACTGGCGGTGATGCTGCCACAGGAAAAGATCACGGCGATGATCTATTTTATCATTCCGTTGCGGATGAAACTTTGGAACCTGGCCATGATGCTGATGGGGTTGTCGGTGGTGCTGGCGTTGTTGCAGTTGTTCAACATATGGGACATGCAGATCGCTCATTTCGCGCACATCGGAGGCGGTTTGACGGGGTGGTGGTTTGTGCGCACGCTGGGTTACGGCGGGGGTCCCATCACCTACGAGAGGCTTTGGCAGGAGCGGCAGCAGCGCGAGCAAAGTCGTGAACTCGCCGGGGTGCGTCGCAAGTTGCGTGAGGTGACGACGCGCAAGAGCTCGGACGACCTCAAACTGTTGGAGGCTCCGGACACCAAGGATTTTATCGAGCGTGAGATTGATCCCATTCTCGACAAAATCACGGCGCATGGCATCACCAGTCTCACGGAGGCGGAGCGCGAACTGTTGCAGCGGGCTCGAAATGAAATCATCAACCGCGATCGGCATTAGGATGGCAAGCATGGGGATTGGGAAGATGCAGCTGCGGGTGAAATGGGGTGATGATCATCAGGACAACCGTTTGGTTCACCGGAGATGAGGATCATTTCCGGCAGCGCGGGTGGCATCCCGATCAAGGTGCCCCCGTTGGTGGCGCGTCCGACGACGGATCGGGTTCGCGAAGCCTTGTTTTCGATGCTCGGTGGTTCTTGTGAGGATTTGAAGGTGCTGGATCTGTTTGCGGGTTCGGGGGCGCTGGGGTTGGAGGCGCTGAGCCGTGGGGCAAAGGAGGCGAGGTTTGTGGAGCAACATGGTGGGGCGGCGGGCATCATCAGCGAGAATTTGCTGAAGACCCGCTTGCAGGGTGGCCAGGTGATGAAGGCCGAGGTGTTTGCGACGTTGCGTCGACTGGCCCAGGAGGGGTCGACGTTTGATCTGGTGTTTGCGGATCCTCCCTATGCCAAGCTCCCTGGCGAGGTCAACCTGGCGGAGACGTTGCTGGCGAATGAGGATTTGCGCTCGCTGCTGGCGGGAGGTGGCAGTTTCGTGCTGGAATGCATGGCGACAAAAAAGCCGTTGGCAGGCATCGAGCACTGGCAAGTGGTGCGCGACCGGGTGTATGGTTCGACCCGCATCCTGATCCTCACGCTTCATCTTATTCTCCCGACTGCAACCGACCCCGATGGCGAAATACCTTCTGCTGCTGATCTATAACGCGTTGTTTCCCATTGGTCTGGTGTGCATGGCTCCCGGAGCGTTGAAGAAGATGAAGGCCCGTGGTGGCAGCCCGCGCGACTTATGGCAGCGACTGGGATTTTTCAAAGCGTCGCAGCTTCGACAATTGGATCAAATGCGAAGCGAGGGCAGGTTGTTTTGGATTCATGCCGCCAGTGTGGGCGAGGTGGGAATTGCGGCGAAGCTCATCCGCCAGATTTTGAAAGACCGGCCTGAATCGAGGTTTGCGCTCACGACGACCACCCCGACCGGATTTGCTCAGGTGGAAGCCATGAAGGAGGTGCAGGCTGGAGTGGTGCTGCCGCTTTACAGTGCGCTGGATGGTTGGCTCATCGTGAGGCGTTTTTTGCGGGCGATCCAGCCGGCACAATTGATTTTGGTGGAGGCCGAAGTCTGGCCAAACCTCACCCATGCCTGCAAAAAAAGGGGCGTGCCAATGTATCTGGTCAATGCCCGTCTCTCGCCGCGATCCGAGCGTCGATTTCGCAAAGCGCTGCCGTTCACCCGCGCCATCTTTTCGATGTTGAATCATGTGATGGTCCAGGAGCCCGAAGATGTGGCCCGCTGGCAGAGTCTTGGACTTGAATCGTCGAAGATCACCTGCACCGGCAGCATCAAGTTTGATCCTGGAGCAGGTGGGCAAACCCGTCCCGAGGCGCAGATTGAAAAGTTTCAGCAGCTCCTGCGCGAGCTTGGCTGGGGCGCGGAAGATCCGGTGATCCTGCTGGCCAGCACGCATCCAGGTGAGGAGCTTGCGCTGGCACAGGTGTATGGTCGATTGGCGAAGGATTTTCATGACCTTCGTCTGATCGTGGTGCCTCGACATGTCGAGCGCGCGGAGGAAATCGATGTAGAATTGAAGGCCCAAGGGTTTTACGTTGTCCGACGCAGCCAAGGGTTGGTTTCTACCGGAAAGGTGGCCGTGGCCGATGTGTTGTTGGTGGACACCACCGGGGAACTGGGGGCCTGGCAGCATCTCGCCACTGCCGTGATCGTAGGCAAAAGCTTTCTAGCGAAAGGTGGTCAAAATCCCGCCGAGGCAATCATGGCAGGGAAGCCCGTGCTGTTCGGACCCCACATGGCGAACTTCGAAGCGCTGGTGGATCAGCTTCTGAAAAAGGGGGGAGCCGTTCAATCGCCGGATCTACTGGCCCTGGAGCGCGATCTGCGCAGTTTGTTGAGTTCTCCTGATCGCGCCCGCTCAGTCGCCGTCGCGGGAATGGGCGCGTTGACTCCGCACGAAGGTGCTACGGCGAGAACCGCCGTGTTGTTGGGTGAGTCTTTGAAGTAAAAGCGAAAAAGCCGACAAAAAGGACTTGCAAACAATGCCGATCAGCCGACTGTGCTTGCCCACAAAGACCCCTTCGTCTAGTGGTTAGGACACATCCCTTTCACGGATGTGACACGGGTTCGAGTCCCGTAGGGGTCGCCATCTTTACCTAGGTAAAATACCAGGTGAAGCGGTCATAAAGTGACGCAATAAGTCACAATCGGACAAAAAAGCGTGACTCAGATGTGACGGGATTTTCGGCAGTCGGGGACATCTCAAGACAGTATCACGGCACCCTAATCTGAAGTCGATTTAGGATTGCCTCTTGGGCCCTGACCCTCATGTCCCTGATGATGTGAGCGAAGTGCGCATTCCGGCGGGAAAGACCAACTGGCCATTGCATGCGCACACGAACCAGTGGGAATTTTCCTGGTGAAGTCCGGCAAAGGATTGGTGCGGACATCAGACGGAGACATGGAGATTGGTGTGGGCGATTATTTGATGCAGGCACCTGGCGTGGCGCACCAGGTCGTCAATCAGGGAGACGAAGATTTGGTGATGCTGGTGATCGCGGACAATCCGGCAGCGGACATGATTCGTTATCCTGCAAGCAAGAAGTATTTCTTGAAGCCTTCGCGGGTGATGTTTGGCGAGCTAGGCGAATCGGTTGAGTATTACGAAGGGGAGGAGTGATTGACTGAGGCGTGTGTCAGACTCGAAATCGGTAAATCGGTCGAAATGAGATGCAACGGATTTCTGGACCAGTAGTTGGTTAGTTTGATCAGCCCCCCGAAAATCGGACATGGTGAAGTGCTAGTCGAGTGGTTAAATTAACCACAAGACGACCATGAGAAAGAGACACAGTGTAGAACAGATCATCAAGACATTGAAACAGGTGGAGGGC
>NZ_VAUV01000025.1 GCF_005780165.1 Phragmitibacter flavus
CATCCAAGTTTTCAGGAAGAAAGTGCCGCAGCACCTCCCACTCATCCTCGACCAAAGTTCGCGGTTGCATCAGCCAACATAGCCAGCTCAATGCATACTTCAACCTTTAGGTATATGCTTATGGGCTTGCAGCCTGTGGCTGTGACAGGCATTTTGCCTGTCATCCCGAACGTCTCCCCGCCCCCAACCCTCCCCACCCCTCAAAGAATAAAAATCATCGTAATCATCAGCTTCACCGAGAGCGCCCAGCACACAAACACCTGCATCTTCGTGTAACCCCGTTCCCCGCTAGTCTCCATCCTCCCCGGCGACTTCATCCCAAACCAGCTTTCGTGGTTCCTGATCAAAAACCATCCAAAGACCAACAATCCGATCAACGCACCAATAGCCGCAATTTTCAGCGGAAAAGTAGACAAGTGAATCATCTGCCACAGTGCCTCACATCCGCCACCTCCACCAGACACAGAACCGCCAATTGTGCACCTGCACAGATCATTCTAAGAGTTCACACAAGTGATCAAAATCTCGACGTCGAGAACCTCATTGCAACCGGCTGCGACATGCACAATCTCAACGAATGGTCAGCCAAATTGAACCTGACAGATATGCTGACACGGGTTTCTCCGTAAAGGACACGGCCCCAAAAATCAATGCGCTGATCTTCCACCGCATGATGCAAAAAACGCCAAGCGAGCGCATGCTCATGGGAATGGACATGTTGGCAACCGCCCGGCAACTCGTCTGGTCCACCCTGCCACCAGAACTGACCGATCAAGCCCGCAGAAAAGCCTTCTACGAGCGCTTCTACAACGAACCCTGCCCGCTCAAAAAGTAGAAGACTCGTCCCGAGCCTTGAGATGCTAGCCATCCATCAATCAAATCGCCCGCGCCTCACCCCAGCTTCCCTCTCAACAGCTCCCCCACCACCTTCGGATTCGCCTTGCCACCACTCGACTTCATGATCTGACCCGTCATCCAGTTCAGCATCTTCTCATTCCCCGACTTGAACTCCGCCACCTTGTCCGGATTCGCTGCAATCACCTGATCACACAACGCCTCCAGCGCCCCGGTGTCACTCACCTGCTCAAATCCCTTCGCCTTGATGATTGACCCCGGCGCATCCCCACTCTCAAACATCTCCGCAAACACTTCCTTCGCCTGATTGTTGGAAATCTTGCCCGATTCCACCGCGCCCACCAGCTCATTCAACGCCCCCGGCGTCACCCGACTCTCCGTCAATGTCGACCCCGCCTCGTTCAACTTGCCCAACAGCTCATTGATCACCCAGTTCGCCACCTTCTTGGCCGGAACCTTCGCGTCCGTTCCCGCTGATCTCTCAAACCAGTCCGCCAGACCAAGATCACTCGCCAGCACCCCCGCATCATAAGCACTCACCGCATACTCCTGCTCAAACCGCTCCCGCTTCTGATGCGGCAACTCCGGCACCAAAACCCGCATCCGCTCAACAATCGGCAACGTGCGGATCGGCAGCAAATCCGGATCAGGCAAATACCGGTAATCATGCGCATCCTCCTTCGTCCGCATCAACTGCGTCTCCCCGCGGTCGTCATCCCAACGACGCGTGCTCTGCACCAGTTTCTCGCCCTTGTCGAGAGCTTCCGTCTGCCGCTCAATCTCGAAATGAATCGCCCGACGCACCGCTGATACCGAGTTCAAATTCTTCAACTCAATCTTCGCCCCCAACTCCATCTGCCCCTCCGGCCGCAAACTGATGTTCACATCACAGCGCATCTCCCCCTTCCCCATGCCCGCACCCCCCCCCCCGCCATAAATCAAAATCTGCCGCAGGCTGTTTAAATAAGCCACCGTCTCCTCCGCTGAATCCAGATCCGGATCACTCACGATCTCCATCAACGGCGTCCCCGCGCGGTTAAAATCCACCAACGTCCCCGCCGCCGTGTGCGTGCTCTTGCCCACATCCTCCTCAAGATGAATCCGTGTCAGCTTCACCACCTTGCCGGGATTCTCAATGCGCTTCTGCCAGTCTTTCGGATAAGCCAGATCATACAACGGCACCCCGCCTCCCAAACACAGCGGCAGATCAAACTGACTCAACTGATAATTCTTCGGCATGTCCGGATAAAAATAGTTCTTCCGATCCCATTTGCTGATTTCCGGCGTCGAACATCCCAGCATCAACCCCGTCAAAATCGTTTTCTCAATCGCCGCCAAATTCAGCACCGGCAACGCCCCCGGCAACCCCAAACAAACCGGACAAGTCATCGTATTCGGCTCGGCCCCATACTCCACCGGACAAGCACAATACATCTTGCTGCGCGTATTCAGCTGCGCATGAACTTCGAGACCAATGGTGACAATATATCGGGGCATGAGAACCCCCAGCCTACCCAAAGACCGCCCGCATGCAACGTCCCGCTCATCTGTATTGCAAAAACCCTCCCCAATATTAGCCTTATCTCATGAGCGCGTGGCGACGCAAAGCTTCAGAATATCTGCCCGAACTGCAATCCACCATTGCCAGCCCGGTCATCGACAACCCGATGTATTTGTGGACAGAACTACAATCCCATTTTTCCCGCTTGTGCACCGAATCGCCTCCAAACATTGACCTCCTTACGCGCTTCTGGCATTACTCTCAATGGTGTCTTCGCCACCCTAATCCGAACATTCAAACCGCCGCTGCCATCGGATTCTGCGGGCACCTTCTCGACACCCACGATACACGGTCCATCCTTCCTAAAATCATCTCCCGCGAAGAATACATCTCACTGAAATCCCTGCTTCTATACCACAACACCGAAGCCGATCACCTTTCCACCCTAACCACATTCCCAGACAAATAGCCCTTCATTCGTCATTTCTTTAACCCGCTCCCGCCAGCTTTCGCGCATACTCCAGCGAATCAATCTCCTCCACCCCCTTGTCCGTTCGGATCGCCTTGATCCTCGGAAACCGTAGAGCCAGGCCGCTGTCGTGCCGCTTGCTCTCCTGGATCGAATCAAACGCGATCTCCAACACCACCCGCGGCGTCACCGTCCGCACATTTCCCTTCTGCGAGATTGTGTCTTCCACAAACACTGCCGTTAATTCCTCAATCTCCGCATCGGTCAGACCGGAATACGCTTTCCCAATCACCCGCAAAGCGCCCCGCTCGTCCCGCACTGCAAAGGTGTAGTCGCTCAACACATGACTGCGCTTGCCATGCCCCTGCTCCACCTTCACGACCACCACATCCAACGTCGAAAAGGCCTTTTTCAACTTCAACCACGTCTTCCCGCGCCTTCCCGGCGTGTAAAAACTGTTCCGGTCTTTCGCAATCAACCCCTCATTTCCCGCCCGACGCGCCGCATGAAACGCCTCTTCCACCGCCTCCGATGAACCTGCCTCCATCAAGGCAATTCGCTGCCACAACGACGGCAACACAAGCGCCTCCAACTGCCCCCTGCGCTTCTCCAACGGCTCCTGCAAAAAGCTCACGCCATTTCGCCACATCATATCAAACACCACATACTTCACGGTGATGTCCGAGGGCACAAAAAGATCCCCCTGCGACTTCCTTCCCAAGCGACGCTGCAAATCATGAAACGTCAGCTTCTTGTCATCTGCAAAAGCGATGATCTCCCCGTCCACCATCACCTCATCCTTCATCTTCAACGCCGCCTCCGCGATCTCTGGAAACTGACCCGTCACCAACTTCAAATCACGTGTAAAAATCTCCACCCGTCCCGCCCCCACATGCACCTGCGCACGAATCCCATCAAACTTGTCCTCCAGCCACACCGATCCCCGGTCCACCCCCGCTCCCAGCCGATCCCAAATCGCCTCGGCCGTCTCCTCAGGACTCGCCAGCATCACCTTGACCGGCACAAACAAGACCGGCTGCGCATCCTTCAATCGACCGCCCTTCGCCAGCAACGCCGCCCGGCCAATGTCGCCGCTCAACATCGCCGCCTCACGAACCTCCTCACCCGCGCACCCAAATGCCCGCGCCACCGCCTCTTCAATCAATCCCTCGCGCGATCCAATCCTTAACTCCCCCGTCAGAAGCCGCACCACATAACTCCCCTCCAGCGCTGACATTCCCATCAAACCCTCTTTCAGCACTGACGCCTTCGCCACCGGTCCACGAGCCTCACGCAACCTCACAAAAACCCCCGCCACATCAGTCAAAGCCACCCCGCCCGAATCATTGACTCCCTCCCGCCTCTGCAAGACCAAAAACGCCGTCCGACCCGTGTCATTCTGCGAACGTGCAATCTGCCGGTATTCCGCCTCACGCATTCCGCTCACACCCAACAACGCCTGCCGGATCGTCGCCCATCCCGTCTGCAACGGCGGGGCCTGCAAGGTCGGATCATCCAAGATCGCCGCAAACCACCTCACCGCCCGCTCTACTTCGCTCTCCGGCAGCTTCTGCAAATACTCCGCCAGCAACTCCTGCTTCTTCAACCGTGACGACTGCGCCGAAACCCGCTCACAAACCATCGCCCAAGCCGCAAATGCATCCACCGCCATTTCTCCCTCAACCTGCTCCACCACCTTCCCCACCTCATCTTCCTTCTTCACCTCGCCTCCCAATCCCAGCTCCAACTGATTGCTCGCAATCAACGACCACGCCTCCACTCCCCTCTCCCTCAAATCCCGCGCAAACTCCGTGGTCGATCCATGCACCGTGTAAACCAGCTTCGGCCTCACCCTTTCCACACAATCCAGCAACTCCCCATAATCCGCATGATCACTCAACGGAAAAACCTCATCCACCTGATACCGAAACTTCGCCCCCGGCGTCAATGCCCACCCGCTCAACATCGCTGTCCGACAGACCTTTAATTTCTTCACGACCAGCGAACGCGCCGCGCTCGGCGGAAAAATCAAAGCATGGCCCGCTGCCTCATCCGCCTTAAAAACCCGCCATCCCGGCAGCTCATACCCCAACTCCTCATACACCTTCGTCAGCTTCACCATCGACGCGTGCAACATCACCGGCACCCCCGCCCCATTCAGCGCCGCCAGCACCTCCTGCGCCTTGCCCAGAGAATACCCCAACAGCACCGGAATCCCCCGATCCTCAATCGTCTCCTGCACAAACGCCACCACCGATGCGATCACTTTCTCCGACGCTGGAAAGCGATACATCGGCAATCCAAACGTCGTCTCCATGATCAACGTATCCGCCTTGATCAACTCCGCCTGCTCGGAGGACAGCCCCACCCTCATCTTAAAGTCCCCCGTGTATAGCAGCGTCGCTCCATCGCGCAAGCGCGTCATATGCAACATCGCCGAGCCGAGGATATGCCCCGCCGGCAGCAACCTCAGCTCAAATCCGCGCTCCACCACCACCTCTTTCCAATCCGGCATCAACGCCACTTCCAACGACCCCTCCCCATACCGACTCCGACTCAGCATCCCTGTCACCGGACTGCACAAGGTCCACCCATGCCGGGCAAAATGATCGCTGTGCGCATGCGAAACAAACGCCCGATCTTTCCCCATTTGGGGATCGAGCCACAGATCCAGTTCCGGCAGGAAAATCCCCCGGTCATAACGCACCTCAATCACATCCAGCTTCTGCATCACCAATAGAAACGAACCAACCCCTCAACACGAACGCACACGATTCAAAGAAGCTATCTGTGTTTATCTGTGTCCATCTGTGGTTAAAGAGAATTCCAAAACCACCGATAACTCACCGGGCCACGTCTAAACAAAAAAGCGGAGCATCGCTGCTCCGCCTTTAAATTTTTCTATTTCGTTAGCCTGCCCAACCTAGCTGCGCTTCTGCTTCAAACGCATCCAGGTCGGCACATCAAGATCTTCTCCTTCAACGATGGTCTTGGTGGTTCCCTTGAACCGCCCGGCTTCGTCTTGATTCAGATTAAAATTGCCCTGTTTGAAACCCGCAGGGGTTCCCGCCCCCTGAATCGGGGCTGCCGATGCCATGGCGGGTTCACGCCCCCGCCCCTCTGCCGTCGGAGCCGCCGCTGCTGGTTTGGGAGGGTGAGCATACTTGTCTGCCCAGGGGGTGTCGCTGTCCTCAAGATCAGCTTCATGGCCCTGCTGATCTTCCTCCTCCTCATCATCATCGTCGTCATCAGCGTTGTCGATCACCGAGAAAATCGATTTTGCTGGCGCAGCAGGTGCGACCACCGACTGCTGCACGACAGGTGCCGCCTGCACCTGGCTTTCCACCACAGGAGCAGGAGGAGGCTCAACCACATGGGCTTCCATCTTGGGGGTCACCGGTTCTTCCACCGCTGGCTCCTTTTCGGCCACCTGTTTTGGAATGGTGATCCGCACCTGCGCATGCGTGGTGCTGACCACCGCCTGCTGCGGTTTGGGTTCCGTTGCCGGGGCAACCGACTCCACCAATTCAGCTCCGAAAAGATCACGCTCGACCATTGCCGACGTCACCACCTCAAACTTGGGAGCAGGTGCAGGCGCAGGTGCGGGTGTTGGCTCTACCGCTGCAACTGGAGCAGGAACAGGAGCAGGAGCTGGCGCAACCGCGACTGCCACCGGAGCAATCACCACCGCCGGTTCCTGCTTCACCTCAACCTCAGCTTCAACCTTCGACTCCGCCATTGGCAACGCAGGTGCTTCAGGCGCTTCTTCACGCTTCACCTCTGCCTCAACAGCCGCTTTTTCCGTCTCGAAAGGCAGCGCGGGAGCGTGATTCTCATTCCTCTCAGGCTGCGGCTGTGGTTGCTTCAACTCCTTCTGCCCAGCATCCGACTCGGTTGACATCTCCTGCGCACTCAGCGAGCTCACCAGAGTCACCGAAATGGCATCGCCCATGCGCGGATCAACGGCCAACCCGAACATGATCTGCGTGCTCTCCGGCACACATTTGCTCAGTTGCTTCATCAATGCTTCGACTTCCGAAAGCGTCAGGCTCTCGCCGCCAGCGACATGCACCAGAAGGTTGCGCGCATTCTGCAACAACTGCCCCTGGTTCACCAATGGACTCTTCAACGAACGCTTCAACGCATCCGCCACCCGGTTCGCCCCTCGGGCCTCACCAAATCCAAACAAACAACGCGCATTCGGACTGTTCAACGCCGTCATCAGATCGGCCAGCCCCATACGAACAATCCCCGGTTGCGTCACCATCGTCGCAATCGCACGGAGGCTGTGACCAATCAACTGGTCCGCCTGACTGAACGCTTTCTGAATGCCTTCTTTCGGCAGCACCAGTTCGCCCATGCGGTTGTTCTCAAACAGAATCAACGCGTCAACATGCCCCTGCAATTCGTCCATCGCGGTCTCCGCCTGTTTAAGCCGACGACGCCCTTCAAACACAAACGGCGTGGTCGCAAACACAAACACCAGCGCCCCGCTCTCCTTCGCAATGCGCGCCACCACCGGGGCCGCACCCGAACCGGTGCCACCACCGAGACCACAACAGATAAACACCATGTTGTGGCCGCTCACCACCGCGCGAATTTTTTCCCTCGAAGCGATCGCCGCCTCGCGCCCCAGTTCAGGATCGCCACCACTGCCAATGCCGCGCATGATTTCAGCACCCAGTTGAATCTTTGCCGCCGACATCGAATGGGTCAGCACCCTCACATCCGTATGCATCGCCACCACCGTGGCATCCAGCATCCGGTCCAGTGAGATGCGATCCAGGACATTGAGGCCACCGCCACCAATGCCTACCACGCAGATCTTCAAGTTGTCGGCCGGTGCGGGCTCGCGTTCAAGGGTGCGGTCGAATTCTACCATAGGAGTGCGGGGTTGAGGGTGGTTGAGGGATCCAAAAAGAGTTGAGTGAACCAATAAATCGTGACGAACTTAGAAAGTCCAGGTGCTGAACACTTCTGCCATGCGACGCCCCAACTTGGCAAGCGGAGAAAGCCACGGTTTTTCAGCATCCATCAGCTGCGCGTAGCGGATCAGTCCGATAGGTGCGGAATAACAAGGATTTTCATAAGTTGCCGCCACCCCGCCCGAGGCCGAAGAGCCCGAACGAGTGATACGCACCCCAAACACATCTTTCGCCACCTGATCAATGCCGCGCATCTGGCTCACCCCACCGGTCAAATAAACCCCTGCACCAAGTCGGCCCATGTGCGGAGCGCAGCGTTCATAGACCTGCTCAAGAATCTCACGCGTCCGCATGTGAATCACTTCATTCAACAAGGCACGCTCAATCTCTCCGACAAACATGCCGTTCTCATCGTCCACACGAATCATCTCCCCAGGCTCAAGCTCGACATCAGCCGCCGATCCCTCTTCCACCTTCAAACGCTCCGCCCTTGCATGCGGAATCTGGAAACAAAGGGAAATGTCATTGGTAATGTGATCCCCCCCCAGCGGCACCGAACCCGACGCCGTCAGCATGCCCTCCGCATACAGCACGTAATCTGCCGTGCCACCGCCGAAATCGATCATCAAAGCCCCATGCTGCTTCGCTTCCTTGGTGAGCACCACCTGCGCTGCCGCCAGCGGAAGAAACACCGCATCCTCCACCTCCAAGGGAACCTGACGCACCAGTCGGATCGAATTCTGCACCCGGCTGCGCACCCCGTGAATGATGTGAAACTCCGCATCCAATCGTTCCGCCGTGCGACCAATCAACGACCGCACCTGCTCCTGTCCATCCACGCCATACTTGCGCGCAATGCGATGGAGAAAAACATGATTCTGTGGAATGTCCACGTTGCAGGCAATCTCCCGCACGTCTTCCAAATCGTCTTCCGTGATCTGATTCTGATCCGGCGGCAGACGATACACCCCCGCATGATTCAGACTCTCAATGTGCGAACCTGTCACTCCAAGAAACACGTTGCGGATCATCACATCGCTGCGGTCCTCCGCACGCAGCAACGCATCGTTCAAACAAGTCTGCGCAATGTCAAAATCCACGATCTCCCCTTTGCGAATGCCGCGCGAAGGAGCCTGGCCAACGCCAAGAATCTTGATGGCACCATCCTTCTTCACTTCGCCAACAACGACGCAGATCTTGGAAGTGCCTATTTCTAGTCCCGCATAAATAGTGCTACGAGCCATGGTGTTTCAATCGAGAAGGTTGGAGTCTTGGGATTTGGTTGAGAGGAAAGCCGCTTAAGGTTCAGTTGCTGCGAGCCAGCGTTTCCCGACGCAACGCCGGTTTGTGCAGAGGATCATTCACCACCGAGCCATCATGAAAAGTCACCGGAACATTGAGCTGCACCAAAAGATTCACGCTCGCCAGATTCCAGTCCTTCTCTTCAGACAGCTCAACAATTCGCGCCATGCGCTGCATCTGGTCCTGCAAATCGTGACGTGGAAAAACCGCAGTCACCTGATTCTCAAAAACCGCCTTGAATGCATAGGCTCGCGAAGCATCCACCCGCTTCAAACGGATCAAATGACTCAGCCCGGTGACATGATGCTGTTGGATAAAGTTTAAAGCCGCCAGCACATCAGGCGAATCAATGCCCTGACCCGGAATCAAGCGTCCCACATCCGCCACCTCAATCACCGGCAAAGCCCGCTGCTCATCCGACAACTCACCACTGGGCACCACAAATCCTTCCGCATCAAGCAGACAACCCCGACCCGCCACTTTGGCATCGACATTCTTCCCTTTGCACTCCAACCAGGCCACCGGCGTGCGTTGCATCACCTCAAGAAACACAATGCCGGGATATCCGCGAGTCACTTTCGCCGACTTCACCTGCGGCAGCGCCGTGAGCTGCTCCTTCACCCGCACGAGCGAAACCGACAGCATGTTCACCCCCTCATGAAGACCGGAAGCCTCCACGATCTGACCCGCAGACAAACCCGCCGCTCCATCCGTCACCACCGAAATGTGTTTCAACTGAAACCTTTCGTTCTCCATGAAGGCCTGCTTCACCACAATCACCCCGGCGCTAAACAGTCCCATCACAAACAGCAATCCCGCCGCCACCTTAACGCCCGCACCTGCCGTGCGCAGACGCTTCTGACGCCGCGTGGCATCCGTCTCCGGGTTCAGCTCCATGCGATGCCGCACCTCCAGACGTGTCACCTTCGCTTTCTTGCGACGGAAAACGAAGTTGCCCTGCACCTTTTTGGTCTTGCGACGAATGTTGCCGGAAAAGAACATGGTTAAGCCAAAGTTACCTCCCTGGCACCCCGTGCCTGAAGGGACAATTCAACAATTCGCTCCATCAACTGTGGAAACTCAATCCCGGCCGCAAGCGCGGCCTTGGGCAGCAGACTGCTCACCGTCATCCCGGGGATTGTGTTCACCTCCAGCACAAACGGCTCGCCGTCTTCGCGCAGGATCACATCCACCCGGCCATAAACTTCAATCCCAATGGATCTCATCGCCGCCAGCGCAGCCGACTGCACCCGCGCTGTGGTCGCCTCATCAAGGTCTGCTGGACAATGATAAAGCGTTTTGCCCGTGCCACCCATCCAGGGATATTTGTTATTGATGTCGTAAAAACCGCTCACCGGCTCAATATGAATCACTGGCAGCACCTGCTCGCCGAGCACACCGACTGTCAGCTCTTTACCGTCGATCAATTCTTCGACCAGCGTTTCGTCTCCAAAGCGCTTCGCGTCGTCCAATGCCACCGCCAGCTCGTCTTCCGTGCGCACTAAATGCACACCCACACTCGACCCCTCACGCGGCGGTTTCACCACCAACGGCAACGACAGTTTCAACTCATCGCTGCCATTCAATTTTAAGGTCTGACTGCGCGGCGTCGGCACTCCAGCCGCCAAAAACTTCTCTTTGCTCAGCAGTTTATCGAACGCCACACGGCTCGACTCCACCCCGGCGCCAGTGTAGGCAACGCCTTGTTTTTCTAAAGCCTCCTGTAATTGCCCATCTTCACCAAATGTGCCGTGAATCATGTTCACCGCCACCAAAACTCCCTCAGGAACGACCACATCCGTCGAGGTAACATCCACTTCAACCACTTCTGCACCAAGCGATTGCAACGCTTCCGACACACTCTCCGCTGATTTCAGCGAGACCGCACGCTCTGAGCCAGGTCCGCCTTTCAAAACAGCAATAGTGTGATTTTTCAGATTCATGAGAACGAAATCGGCCTAACTTATCCCAAAAATTGCTCAGGATTATTGAAATCAAACTACCTAAGCAATCTAAAATATCAAGAATTTAAGAGACAAGTCGTCGCATTTTTTATAATCAAGAGGAATTTCAAGGCGGTTTCTATCAAAACTGATTGAACGAACACCCCCTGAAATTTTCGTTTCGCCAACATTGGCAGGAAATTCAGAAATCAATTCCCCCACTTCTCATTTTTCCGACGATCGGGGTCACCAAGGCCGATGAACCTGCCATCCGCCAATCTCCAATGCCAGTGGCTTATGAAGTGTGTGAGCCTGATTATCCTCATTAACAGCTTTCTCTAGCTTCCTTCCCAAAACGGCCCTCGCTAATTCCGTGCGCCGCAGCATTTTTTGCGGTTGAACAAGCAAAAAATGCGCATTTAAGCGCTACTTACACTTGATCTTTGCATCACTTTGGCTAATACATCCACTGAATCCGCTTAATGTTGCTTATCCCCCGGGGCGATCACATAGCAAATCTCAACGGACTCATGATCTCACAACGTGCACGAGGATTGGCTACGCTGCATGCGACCGCACAAGCGGTGGTGTCACTAATAATCTTCTGGTGTTGGGCCGGTCTCCATTTCGAGCTGCGTGCCTCAGCGGTGCAGCCCGACTACGCCCGCTATGCCCAATATTCATTGCTCGTAGTGCTCGCCCACTATCTCGATCTGGCGTTGTCCAACCGCAAGGACGTCAACCTTCTCTATCTGGACATGGCGGTCAACTCACGCATCAGTCTCCGCCAATGCGCCAACGTCTCCTTGGTCCTCATGGCCTACCTCGTTGCAGTGAAGGACAGCATGATTTCCCGCGCCTTTTTGTTCAGCTGGATTCCCCTCCTCTACTCTGCGCTCTTCATTACCAACAAATACCTGCCCCGGCTCCTTGCCTCTGCCGCTTTCTACACTGCCCGCCGCCACCGCATCCTGTTTGTGGGTTCCAGCAAACACACTGATCGTCTCAAAATCTGGGCCGACCGACGTGCGCTCTATGGGTTTGAAACCATCGGCATTGTGCCAACCGATGGCGAAGTTCCAGACGACTCCTGTCTCCGTATGCTTGGCAAACCGGAAGACCTTGCAAAAGTGCTTCTGCGTGAGCGCCCCTCTCATTTGATCCTGACCGAATTTTCCACCCAGTCAAACGAGGGCCGCAAAATCGCCGACCTCTGTGAGCGCAACGGAGTTCGGCTTCTGATCGTGAATGACCTTTCCGATTACCTCGGTCGTCCGGTGGCTGTGGTCGAGCACGATGAGTTTTGCCTCATGGGCCTGCGTCGCGAACCACTCGAAAGTCCATTCAATCGAGTCGTGAAACGTGCGCTCGACATCATCATCGCGATACCTGTCGTGTTTATCGTCATTCCCATCACCAGCGTGTTCGTCTGGCTCGGGCAACGTATTCAATCCCCTGGCCCGGTATTCCACCGTCAAACCAGATCCGGCATCAACAACCGCGATTTCACCATCATCAAATTCCGCACCATGCACGTGCATGACGGCAGTCAGGATCAGCAAGCCACCCGCGGTGATGCCAGGGTCTATCCTCTGGGGCGGTTCCTTCGCCGCTTCAGCCTTGATGAGTTGCCGCAGTTCATCAATGTGCTGAATGGCGAGATGAGTGCCGTCGGCCCACGTCCCCACCTGCCCGCCCACAACGACTGGTTCATGGAAGAGGTCAACCACTACAACGTGCGCACCTTCATCAAACCCGGCATCACCGGCCTTGCCCAGGTGCGTGGCCATCGTGGTGAAACCAAGTGCAAGGACCAGATCAACGCCCGTATCGACATGGACCTCCACTACGTGGAAAACTGGTCGCTCACCCTTGACCTGATGATCGTCCTCCGCACCATGCGCCACATGGTGCTGCCTCCCAAGTCGGCCTACTAACCGGCGAACGCCTTCTTCGGCTCACAGTCGTCGGAACCGGGGCCTCCTTCAGTCAACACCGGAGAGCTCCTTCAACGCCGCTTCAAATGGCGGCATCACCTGGACCGCTTCGAAACGCTCCACATATCGACGCCCCACGCGCCCCATCTCCTCTACTTGAGCGGGACTGGCCGCCAACTCCTCCAGCTTTGCCACCAAAGCAGCGGAATCCCTCGGTGGCACCACCACTCCGAAGCCCCCCTCCCGCACCGCACGCGATAGCACGCTCTCTTCATCCGCCACCGCCACCACTGCACGACCAAAAGCCAGCGTTGTGAGCAACTTGCTCGGAAAAAAACATGCACCTGATCCCGGTTGTTGCGTGATCATGCAGGCGTCCGCATCCACCAGCATCTCCTCATACTCACGTCGAGGCTGCAACGGCAACAACAGCAAATTTTTAAGCCCCTGCTTGAGCATCTCATCCTCCAGCTTCAACCGCCTCGCTCCATCCCCGCAGATCACGATTCGAATCCGCTCCGACTTCAATATACGAGCCACCGCATCCAGCACATCAAGCCCCTGTTTCTCCCCCAGATTTCCCGAATACAACGCGACAAATTCGTCATCACGAATCCCATGCCGTTTCCGAAAATGCCCCCGCCCGGGCAACGACTCCAGGGGTGGAATCACCGTGCTGTTGGGAAAACAAATCGTCTTGGACCTCGCAATCCCCTTGGCCACATAAGCATCCGTCATGGCCTCACTGATGCCACTTACGCGGGCAGCCGAGCGATACGCAAAGCTCTCAAGCCCATAAAGAATCTTCGTCAGCCATCCCGGCTTCAACAATCCCAACGCCACCGCCGCATCCGGCTGCAGATCCTGCACATGAAAGACAAACGGCGCACGTTTCATGAGCGACACCAGCCACGCGGAAACCCCCAGCACCAGCGGCGGGGAAACCACCATGTAAACATCCGCCCGAGGCAGCATCATCTGCTTCAAAAAAGACGTCTTCACAAACGACGCCTCATGCAGCATGCGCTTCACCACCGTTGGATGCTCCGGCACATAATGCCAGCAACGATGCACCTCCACCCCGTTCACCATCTCCTTGCTGGACCACCTGCCCCGGTCTTCCTCCCGCTTTTTCCACGACGGATAATAGGGAAACGCCGTCACCATCACCACATCGTGACCCTGCGCCTTCAGCCACTCACAAAGCGCCGTATTGCACGGCCCGATCCCAATCATCTCAGGAGCATAATTAATCCCACAAACAATCACTCTCATCACACATCAAGTCTTAAAATTTCACCACCTTCTTGCTCTGTAGCGCCTCATTTTTTCCACCTGTCCTTCACCGCCACACAAGGATTGCCCGAACAAACCATCGAAGACGGCAACGAATTGGTCACCACCGACCCCGCCGTGACCACCGCCTCTTCGGCAACCGTCACCCCAGGGGCCACCCAGACACAGGCACCAATCCAAACTCCATCCTCCACCACGATCGGACGATTCCGATAGCTGAACGCAGGATCGCGAAAATCATGATTCCCGGTGCAAAGAAACGCGCGCTGTGAAATGCAACAATGCGCCCCAATGCGGATCGGTTCAAAATTCAGCAGGAACACTTCCTCGCCCAACCAGCTATGCGCCCCCACCTCCAGCTTCCAAGGAAAATGCACATTCACTCTTGGCTTGATCACCACCCCCTCACCAATGTCCGCCCCAAACCATCGCAGCAGACGGCACCGCCAGGTTGATGGCCAGGGCAACGGACTCAGAAAAAACACGCACTTCACCAGATACCAACACGCCTCCAGCCACTTCGGTCGACCGCGATCCAACCCCTTGCTGCCATCAAACAAATCCTGTCGCATCCGCGTCATGATGATCTCGATGCCCCCTCCTGCAACGCCTTCATAAAACTCTCCGTCGCCCGGCCGATTTCAAACCTCTCCGTAAAACACTTCACCGCCCGAACCTTCATCTGAGTCCGCTCATCCACCGTCATCCCCAGCCATTCTTCCAGAAGCCGACGCGTCCCCTCCAAAGTGTCCGGTGCCACCAATCCAGCCCCATCGCCCACAATCTCCCGCCAGATGTTCACCTGATCCGAGATCAACACCGGCACTCCACACGCCAGCGCCTCCACCACCGCCACTCCAAAATTTTCCTGATGCGAAGGCAACACAAACGCCTCCGATGCATGCAACGCCCCCCACTTCAGATCCCCCGTCAACATTCCCGCCCACGTCACCCGCTCCCCTTCAAGACTTTTTAGCTCCTTCAAATACTCCTCGTCCTTGCACGGCCCCGCCATCACCAACTGCCAATCGGGTTCACGCAACGCCAACTCCCCAAAAGCCCGCAGCAAAAGATCGCATCCCTTCTTCTCGTGAATACGACCCAAAAAAATCAAACACCGACGACCTGCGCACTCCGGAAACGCCTGCAAAAAGGCCTCTTTTTGCAATACTGCATCTCCCGTCGGCGCACTTGTTCCATAATTGATCACCTGCTCCCGACATCGGTAAAGCCAGAACGATTCCCGCGCCAACCGACGCTCCTCTTCACAGGTGAACAATACTGACGTCGCATCCCGCAACACCCGATACTCCGCCCACGGCCAATACAGCCACTTCTTCAAGTGTTTCAGCGGATAAGTTCGCTTGAACCATGGATCCAGCATCCCATGCGTGAATACGTGATACGGCGTGCCCGATCCGCGTAACGCCTGCCACACCGCAAAGCTGTGATACTGCCACACCCCATGCACAATCACTCGGTCATACTTGCCAGCATGCTCACGCAACCAAGGCAACAGGTTATCACTATAACGATAAGACGTTTTCGCCGGTCCCAGGGCGTTCACCGGCGGATTCCAACCCTCCAACCACTCCTCACCGGGAGCATCCGTGCATGCCACATCCACCACATGACCCTGCTTCTGAAATAGGCTCCGATACTGCCTTAACCATTCCACCGGACCACCGGAAGCAGGATTCGCCGAAAAGATCACACTCAGCAACCTCATGCCCTTCATTGATTCGATGCATGAATCATCTGGTTTGAAACTTGCTTTTGCATAAGCTCCCATTATTCAATCACTCCTCCGATTCAATCTCCCAAGCAAGCTTTTTGACTCACCTTATCCATGAATTACCGCGGTCGTTTTTATCCTGAAAGCAAGTTTGGCAATTTCACCGATGTCGATGGCACGATCGCCTTCTACACCCGGGTTCATTCACTCCTCCAACCTAATGACGTCGTGATCGACGTTGGTTGCGGACGCGCCGAGTATCAGGACGATCAGGTGAAACTGCGCCGCGACCTGCGCATCTTCCAAGGCAAGGTCAAGACCGTCATCGGCATTGATGTCGATCCCGCTGCACAGACCAATCCCTTCATGGACGAGGTCCGCATGATTGAAGGCTCCAACTGGCCCCTCGAAGACGCCTCCGCCAACTTCGTGGTGGCCGACTTCGTCATGGAACACCTTCCCAACCCCAGCGAATTTTTCTCCGAAGCCTTCCGTGTGCTCAAACCCGGCGGGCATCTCGCCCTGCGCACCACCAACCGCTGGAACTACTTTACGCTAGCCGCCCGACTGATCCCCACCAACCTCCACATGAAGGTCCTTGGCAAGGTCCAGGAAAAACGCCTGGAGGAAGACGTGTTCCCCAAGCACTACCGCTGCAACACCGTTCCCGCGCTTCGCAATGCCATCAAACAACGAGGTTTCGATGGCATCGCTTATGGCTACGAAGCCGAACCTTCCTACCTCTCGTTCTCCGTCATCGCCTACTGGTTCGGCGTCCTGCACCAGCGTTTCGCGCCCAACTGGCTGCGCCCGGCGATTTTTGTCTTCGCCCGCAAACCCTAAGGTGAAGTTCGCCTACTTCACTACACCAGTCGTCCGCGTAAAATAAGCCGCGTCCGGTGGCAATGCCTTCAACGCCTTCGCCGGCACGCCGCCATACAACGTGTGCGTCGTCTCCAACCTGGATTGCAACAACGCCCGCGCTCCCAACACGCAAAAATCCGGCAACTCACTGCCCTTCAAAATCACCACCCCGGTGCCCACAAAACAATAAGCACCAATCGTAATCGGACCCGAAGTCTGACGCCCCTCCAACAAATCAATGCTGTGCGTCAGCAACTGCGAATTAAACCCCGCCAGCGTGCTGAACCGACCCACTCTCACACAGTTGGTGCAATCAATGATATGACGGGTCGTTACCGCCGCATGCTCCTCCACGATCAACGCCGACTTCCGCCCAGTCTCCCCCTCAAAATAACCTCCACCCCCGTTCTCCGGATGCCCACCGATCCAGTTGCCCGTGCCGATGGTCGCACGCTCGCGCAACTCCAACAAAGTAATGCCACGACACACCGTTCCGTGGCCAATGCGCGAATGCGGCCCCATCACCAGTCGCTGCGGATAAACCAACGCCAGCCCAATCCGTGCCGTGGGATGGATCTCATATCCAAAACACCAGCACAACACCCGGCGGCGCAGCCCCCAAGGCAGCACACAAGCCGCCACATGCACCATCAACGCCCCGATTTGTCGCATAGTTTTTGGTAAAGTTGCAGATAGTCATCCATCATCCGCTGCGCCAAAAAACGCGGTGCATTCTGCAACCCTCGTTTGATCAAATCCGCTCGCTGCGCCCCATCTTCCAGCTTTAACACCGCCGCTGCAACCGATTCCACCTCATCAATGTCCACCACCAACGCCGCATCGCCCGCCACTTCCGGCACCGAAGTCCGATCACTACAAATCACCGGGCAACCACAAGTCTGGGCCTCCACCACCGGCCAGCCAAAACCCTCAAAGCGCGACAAAAACAGCAGCGCATACGCCCGGTTGTAAAGTGCCTCAAGCACCTCATGCGAAGGTTTGATGATCTTCACCACCTGTTCCCCCACCCCAAGTTCATCCTTCAACTTCTCCAACCCCTCATCCAACGGTTCTCCGGCAATCACCAGCCTGCCATGCCAGCGCCCCTTCAAACGCGCCATCAGACGCAACATGCCATCGCGATTTTTGCGCCGCAGATTCCTCCCCACACAAAGCAGATACGGAACCTCTAGATCCAATCCCTCCACCTCTAGCAGCCTTTGCCGACTCTCCTCCTCCGTCAGCTTTCTGAACGGTTGATTCAACCCCAACAACACCACCGAAGACCGACTCACCCGATCCTCATCCGTCAATCGTCTTAAATCATCCTGCGTGTAAGTCGAGTCACACGCAATCCACGTCGCCTTCCGCAATCCCGCAAGAATCCAACGCTGTAAAATCCTCCCCGCATACGAGGCCGGACAGTCAGTGTCCTCGCCCAAGCCACCCCTCACCGCCAGCAGATCATGACACGTCACCAGCACCGGTGTGCTCCCTACATCCGCCGTGTAAAATGCATTGGAGTGATCGCACACATGAACCACATCCGCCCATCGCGCCGCCTTCCTCAAGCGCCACGGGAACAGCAGAAACTTGTCCAGATACCCCAGCCACTTGCCCACTCCATAAGCTGCCGGTTTCAATCGGCCAAACACCGGCTCCGGTCGGATCATCCGCACCTCAATGCCAACCCCCGACGCAACAAGACCGGCTTCCAGCAATGCCGCAAAACGCTGCATGCTTTCCTGCCGGTCCGTCCGGTAGTTACCAACCAGAAGAATCTTCACTTCAAAGTGCCTGTGCGCTCCTGCCGTCAGGTCCGATTGGTTCACCACTCACCACAAGTTGGGTATCATCCTCCACCTCCACCTCTTCCTTTTCCTCGTCTTCGTTCTCATCCTCCACCGTGTTCAAACTGGTCAAACAGAGCCCGCCCATGAGCACGGTAAAACCCAAGGTTGTGGCCGGACCAAACTGCCCGATCAACAATAGCAGAAACGCCGTCGACCAGATGAACAACGGCAGCAAGTGCCCCTTTCTCGCCGCCATCAACGAACTCCAGCCCAACCAACCGGTGAGCGCGATCCGCCAGAAGATAAAGGCCGTTCCAAAGATCGGCCCACTCTCCAGCATCACCCGGTCCCACTCCGCCTCCGCATACAAAATGAAGGCACGTTCCCCAGTCAAAATCTTCGCTCCCGCATTGGTTCCCATCCCCAGCCCATGCCCAAACAACGGTGCCTCAAAGAACAACTCCACCGGTCGCGTGAAGGCCACCATGATCCTTCCTGCCGTGCCCATGGCTCCGCCTTCCGACGCATTCGCCATCATAAACCGGTCACGCAAAACGTCATACCCCTCCTGAACCACAGGCACTTGAAATGCCACCACTGCCACTATGGACACCAACAATCCCATCTTGAAAAACTTGGCCAGCATCCAGGGCTGCCAAAGGGCCGCCAGCAATGCCCCAATCACCACACAGCCGCACGACGCAACCAGCGATCGACTTCCCGACACCGCAAGCGCCGCCACCAAGGAGGCAGCCGATGGCAGCAGCAGCCACATCGAATAGACCTTCGGCTTGAAGAAACCATACGCCAGAAATGCCGAGACGACCCCGTAAAACAGCGCCGGTCCGGTGGCAAAAGCAAAGGTCCCCGCTGGACGAATCCTGCCCTGCGCTGACCCGAGCTGAACCCCTTCCATCCCGCCCGCACCAATGTTTAAATAGGAAAACGGACCCGCCTTGAACTGCAGCACCATCAGCACCGCCATCGGAATGGCCAGTGCCAGGAAGAACGTGCCGATCGCTTTGATGTCCTTCATGTTCATCACCTTCGCCATCAGGAAGATGAACGGCAGGTGGAAGAAGTTGGAATGAGCGCCAATGATGGCCACAAACAGCGTGTTGAACTGCGGAATCAGCCCCACGAAAAAAGTCAGTCCGCCAAGAAACATCAGCGAACACACAAACGCATTCCAGGGAAACACCCCCACCCTGAAAGCAAACGCATAAGCCATCAGCACGACCGGTGCACGGATCGCAAAGAAGATCGCGGCCAGCTGCGGCAGCACCCATTTGCGCAGCGAACCTTCAAAGATCAATAGCAGGATATAAGTCCATATCAGCAGTTTGATGCCTTTGATGTAAGGGTTGTTGGGACTGATATACACCGGATAAGAAATGGAAAGTTTGACGCTAATTCAGGCCAGCGCAACTTCAATGAAAATGCCCACCAGCCGCATTGCTATTTTTTGATGCCAAGCAACGCCACATGACTGGCGGACCGGTAGGGATTGATGTCACCGGGCGTGGTATTAAGAAGATGCACACTCCGGCATTGCTGCTTGATCTGCCGGTAGTTGTTGAACACCGAATAAGAATAGGAGATCCCATCACCCGGCGTCTCCACATAGCCTTTGCCTTTCGACAACACCAGCGCAGCCAGCTTCCATAAACCCAGTGAGTTGATCGACTGCTTCATTAAACGCCCCAGCCGCGATCCACGCCCAAAGTTGTTCGCATCAGAGATGAAAATCGCCTTTCCGGCCACCCGCAGCATCTCCGCGATGGCCAGCTCTGGCTGGCGGATGTGATGCAGCACTCCGAACGCACACACCACATCAAACTCGCCCGCAGCATACGGCAGCTTCGTTGCATCCCCATCGAGCAGGCAATCCTTCGGAATGCCCTGGGCATATCCCACCTCGCGCAATTCCTGCACCGGCTCAATGCCTGCCACGCGCAGTCCCGGGCGATGCCTCATCAGATAACCCATCGCGCGACCAGTTCCCGATCCTACATCCAGCACCGAATCCGCCTTCAAATACTCCAGCACCCCCTCAAGAAATGACAGCCCAAAAAAATGCTCATCATCCTCATGAACATGTGCATCGTCATATCGCTCCGCCTTGTCCGCATAATAGCGACGCTGCATCTCCACCTCGTCATTCATATCGTTGATCTCCATCTCTTTAAATTCAATCGGTTCCCATGGTCGCCTCCAGCACCTTGCGACCGTATTCCTGCCAGGTGTAAAGCGCCGCCTTCCGTCGTGCGGCCTCGCGCATGCCCTTCAATTCATGCCGATGACGACAAAACCACTCTAGACGCTCCGCAATTTTCTCCGGCGCACGGATCGGCACCACAAAACCCGTCTCCCCTTCGTCAATCAAATCCTCACCCCCGGTATTTGGCGTGATGATCAACGGCAGACCACAACTCAACGCCTCCTGCTGCACCAGCGCCCGTCCTTCCACCAAGGAAGGCAGCACAAACACATCGCAATTCCGCATCAGCTCCAGCACCCCCTGGCGCGAACGGGTTGGCTCATGCCGAAACTGCGGACACTGCTGCTGGTAAAAACTCAACGGTGCCACCGGCTGTCCGAGCACCACCAACTCCACCTTGTCCCGGCCCAACAACTTCGCTGCCTCAAACAAATCCGCCAGCCCTTTGCGCTGCGTCATCGACCCCGCAAACAACACCCGCAACGGACGCCGCTCATTCTCATCCTCATTCTCATTCTCAGCGCGCTCCCCACCCGCAGCATCCTGATCCGAACCAAACTCCGCCACCACACAACGCTTCCCCTGCCTCGCCCACTCCGGCAGCGAATCCAAAACAAAACGGCTGCAACAAACCACCACATCACTCAACCTCAATTCGGCATCCTTGCGCTCCAGCTTCTCTCCCGAATCATGAACCCCCTGCATCGTCGGTGCCCAGTCCGGCCAGCGCTGCAGCTCCTCCCTCATCAAGCGCTGACTCAGCCCCCAATACGCGATGGGTAAATCATAAACACATTTCCAGCCACGCTGCTTCGCCACCGCGAACGTCTGCGAAGCGCAATCTTCATACGCATACGCCACGTCCACCTTCCCCGATTCTTCAACCCTCAAACTTCCAGCCACATGCCGGTCCAAATCCTTGCAAACCCGCGTCACCCATTCATTCGCCGTGCCAAACCCATGCCGCCCAATGCTCAATCGCATCAACTCAAGCCAAGGACGCTGCCGGATCTTCGTCGCAGGCACCGGAAAGGTCCGACGCCGCATCTGCGCCGCCAGCCGCTTCGGCAAATACGATCCACCACGCTCCGAATCCGCCGCCACCGTGGTGTAAAACTCATGCAAACACCCCGCCCGCTGAAACGCATCAAGCACGGCCCGGACATTCGCATTCCCCACCGGATGACTGACAACAACCATAACTCAACAACCCACAACCACACCCGCACCCGCTTACTTTGCCAGCCATCTCCCCAACCCAAAAGACTGCCAGCCCCGGGGTTCAATCAGCCTCTTCGCCCTCGCCACATCCGCCGTGGCGAGATAACACGGCGAATCATAAGAACGCCGTTGGTATTCCTCCGCCACCGGCTTCAGACCCACGCCGGACAAATGCTCTTCACAGGCAAAAATCGTATACCCCGCCTCCTCCAACAACCGGTGCGTGGCCGCCGGATACGCATCCCACTCCTCAAACACAATGTCCCGGACCATCTGCTTCGAAAGAAAATCTCCGAACCCCTGCAACACCGGTAACTCGTGTCCCTCCACATCAATCTTCACCAGCTTCACCTTCTGAAAATCCTGCGCAAAATGATCGAACCGTTCCATCTTCACCGAAATCTGCCGCGCTGCATTGGCAACATCCGCCTCCTTCAACTTCGACGTCCCGTTGTTCACCGCAAAATCCTCCTCCATCGCCAGCGCCGCCACCCCCGCACTGCTGCTCAACGCCAGCGGCATCGCCGTCACCGGTGCGGTGCCCGGAACGCCTTTCCAACGATCCACATTTGCCTGCAACACCTTGAAAACTTCCGGATGCGGCTCAAAGCTAAACACCTGCCCGCTCGAACCTGCCTTCTTCGACAGGATCGACGAAGTGTAACCAATGTTGGCACCAATGTCCGCCACCACATCGCCCGGCTCCACCAGCCGCCACAACACCTCCGTCACCACCGTCTCATGCACGCCCGTCTTGGCAATCGCCCTGCCAATTACCTCGCGCGGATCCACACAAAGCGGCAAACCCCATGGCAGTTTGATCACCTCCGTATCCCCCGCCTTGTTGCCAAAAAAATGCTGGCACAGACGCGAAACCACACGGTGCGGCTGAAACAAGTATTGGGGCTTCGCCAGCCCGTCCAAAATGCTGATGTCGTTCATGAGTTAGATAGCAGGAATAAGTTGTTAAGTTCCATAACCACGTTGTTGATGAGTTAGCTTCGATGCCCCGCCGTGAAACTCCGTCATCAGTTCACGATAGCTGTCCAGATACACCGACAGCGGCTGCAAATACTCCATCAGTTCCGCACGCGTCACTTCCGACAGCTTCACATACTCATCCTCCGGCATCGCCGCCGCCTGCTCCAACAGTCGCTGCAATCCCGCCACATCTCCCGGCTCGCAGATCAAGCTGTGCCGACCGCCCGCCTCAGGAAGTCCGCCATCCCGCGTGATGATCGCCGGCACCCCCACATGACGCGACTCAATCGGCGTCAGCCCCAGATCCTCCTTCGTGTTCGGCGGCGTCACCATCCACTTGGCGCGGCGGATCATGTCATTGCGCTCCGCATCACTGACGAACCCCGGCCGGATCACCCCGCGCAGTTGATGCTTGTCGATCAACGCCTGCACCCGGTCCTCCAACGGTCCAAATCCCACCAGGGTCAAGGGCCAGACCGCCGGATCCAACCCTGCTCGCGCATACGCCTCCAACAATTCTTCAAGGCCCTTGTTTTCGATCCAGCGCCCCACAAAAATAAATCCCCGGCGTTCATGCGGTGGAACGCTCTCCGAGGGCAGATTCGAGATGATCGGCATCTTGCCACTTCCCGTCCTGCGCCGACCCGGCTCCCAGGTCGACCAGACAAAATCCGAGATATACCAACGTCGATGGGCACAACGTGCCGCCAGCTTCCACAACACCCGGTGCATCCATCCGCCACGTCCAAATCGGTTGTAGATCGTCACCACCAACGGCTTGCCCGCCAGCTTGGCAAACAACGTGGCATCTGGTGTCGGATTATGCAGGTGCACCACGTCAGCCCCGGCAATCAACTGCTTCAACTCATCCGAACCACGATCAATAAAAGTCGCGTTGACCGGCGACGCTTCAATCGCCCCCGTCAGCGAATCCAGCAGCTTAAAGTTCTTTACCCTCTTGAATCCCACCGAAGCAAATTGCCCCTGCGAATGCAACTCCTCCGCCAGCCTCAAAGTAAAAGCTTCAATGCCACCAAATCCACCGTGACACGGTGCGACATGCAAAATTTTCAACGGACTCATCAAAATTCTTCGAAATTACCACGCCCACTTACAACTCCAAAGGTGCCACCGGCATCAATCGCCGTGCCCGAAGTTTGAACTCTGGATCATACCCATAAGCATCGATCAAATCTTGATGCTCATCCGTCCCCGCAAACACATTGGAAACCCGGAACGCCCCGTTTTCAGGTGGATAGAGACAGTGTTCCATGGAATAAAACTTCGTATACCCCGCCTCCCGCAATGGCTCCACCAGCTCACTCGGACGAATCCCTCGCTCCTCCAGCGCCGGCCGGTTCACTTCAAACACCAAGGGAGGTCGGCGCATCGCGAACAACGCTTTCGCTCCACGGAAAACCTCGCGCTCAAACCCCTCCACATCCACCTTCACCACCGCCGCATTCTGCCATTGCGTTTCTGAAATCAACGAAGACAGCCGGTGCACCGGCACCTTGATTTCCGTGCTCCCCGGCAGGGGTTGACCACCGCTGTAGGCAAGTTGCTCGGGATGAAAAAAGAAACTGATCTCCCCATCCTCCTCGCCCACCGCCACCGGATGCAGCCGCACCCGCTTCTCAAGGCCGTTGAGTTTTTGATTCTCCTCAAACCACCCCTTCAGTTCCGGCACCGGCTCAAATGCAATCGCCTCCCCCTCCGTGCCCATCAAGGTCGAAACCGTGATCCATCCCAGGTTCGCCCCCACATCCACCAGGACCGGACGCCCCGCGCAAGGACGCTGCATCGCCAGCTTCAAAAATCGCACGATGTCCTGCTCATAATCACCAAACGTAAACATGTGCAAACTCAACCAGTCCGCCCGCGGCACCCGCAGTCTGGCACCCGATTGCTTCATCATCGCGGTCACCAGATAGGCCCCCTTCGGCAACAACTGGTCGACCAGCCGAACCAGCCTGCTGCGTCCCTTCTCCCATGGATAGCGACGGCAAAAGAAAAGCAGAGCGTCAGCCACCACTCCAAGTGGCCGATCAGGCGAATTAGTTACTTCCATGGTCAGTGATAAAAGAAAAAATAAAACAGAATCTGACTTGTTGATCCACTTAGCTCGCCACCGCCGGAACCCTGTGTCCAGGCCTCAATCCCTCACTCATCTTCGCCGCAATGGCAGGCCAGGAAGCCGTCGACGCATGCCAGTCTCGCAGCGCTTGCGATCGTTCAATCAGCCTGCCGTCCAGGTCACCATCTTCCGCCAGCAACTCCTCCACTCCCGTCAGCCATGCAAAGGGCGCCCGCGTGTCCGATCCCGCGAAAGGCGACAAAATGTTCAGCCCATGGGCCGCATAAGCCATGAACGTCGTGGACTTCTCCACGCTCGACCAATCCTGTCCGGAAATCCCGAACTCCGCTCCGTCCAAAATCGCCGACAGCTCACCTTCCTCCACAAAGCCCGTTGCCTCCACCTGCTCCAATGGCAGCACCTCCTTCAACAACTCCCGCTCCGCCCTGCCGCCATCATCACTGCCACCCAGAATCACCAGCTTCTTCAAGCGTCCCGCCTCACTCAACCGCTGCAAACCGGCCAGCATCGGACGCAACGACATCAACCTCGTCCCTTGTTTCCCAAACACCACCATCACCCCGCGCTCCCGAACTTTCCCCGAAGACGCCGACGACGACACACTCACATTCGACCCCACCGGAGCCACCGTCACTGGCGTTTTTAAACCGAACTGCCGCAACCATCCCGCATATCCTTCCGTGTTGGTAAACACCGACTCCGATAGCGCAACCAGCCGCCGCACACTATGCCGATGCGCCCTCATGCGCAGCACCCGCGGGTCCCACCATGGTCTCAGGCTCCAGAGTTCATGAAACATGATCGCCAGCCGCCTGCCCCGGCCTTTCGCCTGCCACCGCTCAAAAGCATCGGGCATCCACAAGGGGCAACCACGCCGGTCAAAACCAAAGCCGCTGTATTGCATCATCACCAGGGAGGCACCCACTCGATCCAATGCCGCCTCCAGTCCATCCCCGCTCAACTCAAACCCCTCAACCACCTGTCCTGGAAATACCGCCCGGCTTTCTTCCACCCCCCTCGCCAGCAAAAAACAAAACTTCTCATCCCCGGGCCACGCCGCCACCAGCCTCGTCGTGTAGTCGCCGATCCCACAAACCGCAGGAGGCAGCTGCGGTGCGATCATGGTAATCGTCGAGTCCACATTCATCACTCAGCAGATCTTCGCCACCCGTCCCGCAATCCGTCCCCAACTCGCATGCTCCTGATACCACTCATGCAACCCCTTGGCCTTCGAAGCAAGAAACCCATCATTACCATCTCGCTCCCACAACACTTCCGGCTTCACCAAAAACTCCTGCGGCACCTCGCCGGAATCATCATGGCGGCTCGACACCACCACCATCTGATGGCTCGCAAATGCCATGAACGCCGTCGACTTCATCAAGCTCTCCACCGGCTGCGCCAGCAACGCGAATGCACAGTGACTCAATAACTCCGACACCTTGTCCGCCGCCAAAATTCCATGCATCTTCACTTGTCCCCCGGGCAGGAAATCCTTCAACAAGCGTTTTTCTTCCGCCGCCCAGCGCGGATCACTCGGACCAATAATGTGCACCTGTTTCAGCAACCCTTTATCAGCAAGCTTTCGCAACGCCTCGCCCATCTCCCGGAATAACTGAACCCGCCCGTATGGCGCGGTCAAGACTGCAAACTCACCCTTGGCGCGCTCCTCAAAACGCGGGAAACCATCCAACGCGGGAAGAATGTTCGAACCCACCGGCACACAGTCCATCATCTCGCCACCAAACGCCCGCTGCAACCTTGCTGCATGATGCGGGGTATTCGTCACCACTCCATCCGCCAGACGCATCAATCGCTTTGAAATCCATCGACTTGCAGCCTCGGTCAAAGCGAACTTGCTGGTCCAGGGCACCTCCCCCCACAACTCGTGAAAAAAGACCGTCAGCCTCCGCTCAGGATGTCGACGCCGCCACTCACGCAAAGCGCCCAACAACCAAAACGGACATCCCAAACGGTCATAGGCGCGCCCCGCATACTGCAACAAAATGTCCGCATCCGGATGCTTGTTCAACTGCTGCAACATCGACCGCTTCGTGCGCTCCATTTGCAGAATGTTCCCAAGTCCAAGATGCCGGGCCGACTCTTGAGCCTCTGCATCCACCAGATGAAAAACCCGGGTATCTTCCGGCCAGTAACGTCCAAGCATGGCCGTGTAACCTCCGATGCCACACGGACGTGGGGGCAGTGGCGTGGAGATGATGATCAATTCCCTTTCCATTTCATAGCTCGACCGTCTCACCCCCTTCAATACCAAACAGAACTAAGGTTCTGCCAGAGGTCGACTGATCGTCGTCCCTTCACCCAAATCCTCACCCGCTGCCTTGCGTTTGGCCTTTTCAGTAATCCTCTTCGACACCACCCGCCCCAAAGATCGCGCAGGTTTCTCAACAAAATTGAACACCACCACGGTGATGATTACCGTGAAAACCGACAACAACACCACAAACACCGTCAACATCACAGGGAATGACAAATCCTTGGGAAGATAACGCGTCATCACCCAGGCCGCCATCGCCATGCCAAACATTTGATACAGGTAAATTCCGTAAGTCCAGTCCGCCAGCAACCGAACCGCCCGTGTATCCGCCAGCCATTTGACCCCACGTGAAAAGTAACCATGATGATGGGTGGTCAGCATCACCACAATTGCAAAAGCGGTGCAGACCATCGCCGACCGCCAGGTGAACAGATACAAACCACCCAACAAGGACAACGCCAGAAGCATCCGGTTTTGGCTCGTATTGTCCAACACCGCCCGGCACAACATCGCCCCTATGCCAAACAGAAACAAACGATTGGGCAGGAACGACGGATAGAAATAGTCAAACAACAGCCCCGACTCACCAAACACCCCAAACAGCTTGTTCGCGACGAGGTTGACCACGAAATAGATGCCCAGTCCCACCAACGGTTTGTTCCTCAAGATCGGAATCAACAAAGGTGCCAGCAGATAATACTGCATCTCCAGACAAAGCGTCCAGGAAGGGGCGACAATTTTGATATTTTCCCAAGGAATGAAGCCATTCAAAAACAGGAAGTTCAGCACCACCGACCACGGTCCTATTTCCAGATTGACCCCGGGGATCTTATAGTCACTACCCAGCAGGCTTTCGATTTCGCCGAGGTTGGTGACGTAAAACTCCCGAAAACAAATGTAAAGAATCAGCGCCAGATAAAACGACGGGGCCACCCGAAAAAATCGTCTTACATAATAGGCCTTGATTGCCCCAGGCTTGCTCGCCCGTTCGTCCAAAAGGAGCAAATACATCAGGAACCCCGAGAGGGCGATGAAAATCTCCACCGCCAGCCAGCCCGCACTAATGAAGTAGATGGGCGTTCCGCAAATGAACGTGATGTGGGCGATCAAAACCCAAATCGTGGTAATGCCCCGGAACAAATCCAGCACTGGAAATTCTAGGGGTGCCTTTTTGGTGGGTGTCTCGTTCATGATGATTAAGTCAATGCTGGGCAAATATTGGGACTCTCAATTACAGAAAAGCAATCGCCGGGCTATCTTCCCTCGGTAAGCAGGATAGCGTTTCACCTAGCGTTCCGGTTCGCAGAGCAGGTTGCAGTAGATAGGCTCCGCCACGGGAGTCAGATCAATCAACTCCTGCATCTCCGCTGTTCTCAAGGTTTTGTTGGACTCGTCAAAATACAACACCTTCAACCCAATTTCACGCAGCAGCTTGAGATAGTCCATCGGATCCACCCCGGCACGCTTCAATCCAAAAGGCCAGAACTCGGTAAGCAATTTCACCTTTGGATTGGTTGCCAGCACCTTCTTCATCCCTTTGACGGCAAAAAACTCCGCCCCCTGAATGTCCATCTTGATCAAATCGATCTGCGCCTTGATTTCCGAGAAATAATCATCCAGCGCCACCGCAGGGATGGTTAGCTTCTGACGTCCATCTCCCGAATCGTAGATACGATGGTCCGCAGGACAGCCCGGTGAGACAAATAACTCAATCTCGCCACTTTTGTCGGTGACTGCCTTGTTCACCATGGTCACATTTTCATGCCCATTAAGTTTCAGGTTCTGAGTCAGCAGGGAAAAGTTGCCCGGATCAGGTTCAAAACCAAACACCGTTCCTGTCGGCCCCACTGCCTTGGCGAAAATCAAACTGTAGTATCCAATGTTTGCCCCCACATCCACAATGGTATCTCCCGGCTTGATCAGTTTCTGTAGAAGTTCCGTCTCCGCGGGTTCATAGATCCGGTTCAATGCAAGGTTCAGGGCATCATTGGTATCAAGCAGCATTCGTTGTCCGAGAATTTCCACCGGCTCCTTCCGCAAGCTCTGCACCAATCGGCCGCGCATGTTTTCAACAAACGAATAGTGGCGCATCTTCAATGTTGGCAGGAGCCGCTTTTTGGCCCGGTATAGAAAGTAAAGAATATTGCTCATAATTTGGATGCCGACGGAGATCGCGAATGGGACATTGAAACGGTTACAAAAAGATAGACAGGCCGGGCGATCAACAATGGTCGCTGCTCACTCGGTTTCACCCCGCAGCGTCAAGCGCTTTCCGTTCTCACCATCAAGCGCGGATTGAACAGCTTTGAACAGCGCCTCCCCGACCGCCTCCTGTCCGGCGGACGTGAGATGAATGTTGTCCTTGTAAGTCTCGGTGCCTGCTTCGCGAGTGGATGCCATTGCGGGTCCAAGTTGAATGACCTCGGTCCCACAGCTTTTTGCCACGTCTGCAATTACCCCATGACCCGGCATAGGTTTGTCCTCAAGCTCCCGCTTTTCCAAATGCTGGGCCACCATCACCTCCGCACCCGAGGCCTTGGCCAGTTCCAACAGTTCACGCAACGCTTGCATGGAGGTTTCCACGGACGACTTCATCAACCTCTCCAACTCTTCTGGATTGAGGGTATCCGGCTGTGGCAGATTTTTGCGCATGGCGGGAACGTATCTCGGCAGATAGCGGGTGAACAGTTCCTCTACTGCAAGGACGGGTTTGCGCGCTGGAAAATCGGGATGCACCCCAACAATGGGCATGAAGGTTGGCACATCGGCCACATCATGACTCGACACCACCACAATGCAGACATCGGCATCAAAAAATCCGTATCGCTTCACGTATTCAAGCATGTTGGGCGGCCCCCAGCTTTTCGCAGACGCATTGCCCACCAACACTGGAATCTGCGTGCCTTGCTGCAGCAATTTCCGTAAACGCTCCGTCGCAATATCCTTCTGATCCACCAACCCCCCGCCCTCCACCACGCTGTCACCGATCACCAAAACACGCAGCTCCTCACGCGCCGTTTTACGCTGCGAAAAATCGTCGCTCCGCATGGAATACTGATTGTAGCGCACTTCATGACCGAACCGCTGGTAGTTGCTTGACGGCTTGTAAAGATATTCAATTTTTGAATCCTCCATCATGAGTGGGGGATCGCCCAAACCCAAATGAAATCGGGCCACCAGTTCGGCCCCAATCCCGCCAAGGACCAAACACACCAAGCCCGACAGAACACCCTTTCTCAACCACTGTTTAGTCGGCTTGTTCATCGATTTATCTGATCCGAACTTTCTGGCCCCAACCTCACAGCGGACGCGCTGAACAAATCACATTCTCCGAGTGTTCCGTTGCGTTAAGTTCCTCCTCAGGTTGATTGAGAACCGTAAAATCGCCCCGGTAAAAATTCCGGTAACCCAATGCGCGCAACGGAGCCAGCAACTCCTTCGCGCCATAACCAAAGGCCTCCGTCCAGCTACGGTAAAATTCCAGGTGCAACACCGGTTGAAACTTGCCCAAGGTTTTTTCTCCACCACGCAAGGCAAGCAACTCCGCCCCCTCAATATCCATTTTGATAAAATCGAGCTTCTTCAATTCCTTCTCCGCCGCATACCCATCCATCGTCTTAACCCGGCAGGACACGGATTCCGTTTGATCCTTCGCCCACGACCCGGTCGAGTGCCTGCGCAACGAAGCCTGCCCGTGATCTCCAGCCGGAATGTGCATGACCATCTCCCCCTCGCTCTCCCCCATCGCCGCCTGGTTCAAAGTGACGTTGGCAAAGCGCTGCTCCTTTGCCAGCCTGTCTTTCAGCATATCCAAGGTTGAACGCACCGGTTCAAACGAATGCACCTGCCCGCGTGATCCGACAATATGCGAAAACAACACGGTATAGGAACCCTTGTTCGCACCAATGTCGAATGCCACATCCCCGTCTTTCACCAGTCGAAGGAACGTCTTCTTCTCAAGGTGCCTGCTGCGAACCACCTCCAGCAGCAGCCGGTAAAAGGCAGGTTGCCTTGCGAGAATATAATTGGCGTGATGTTTCATGAACAGTCGATAAAAAGCTACAGTTCCATGGGGGTCAGCGGGAAATGCCGATGCGGTTTGGGACGGAAATTCGCATCACAACCATAAGCCTGACGAAGCGATTCATGCGCATCGGTCGTGGCCACCACATCTACCAGATAACTAACTCCGTTCTCCGGCGGATAAAGCACATCGCCCAGCGCATGAAAATGCTTGTAGCCCGCCTGTCTCAGCGGTTCGGACACATCACGTGGCGTCTGCCCGCGCTCGGCCAGGGCGGCGAAATTCACCTCAAAAACCACCGGCGGCAGGGCGGTTTCAAACAAACCCGTAGCACCAAGGAACGCCTCGCGTTCATAACCTTCAATATCCACCTTCATCACTGCCGCCTGCAACCATTCATCACGGGAAACCATTTCGTCCAGCCGCTTGATTTGCACATGGACCTTCTGTGAATCCGGCGTCTCACGCATGCTGGAACTCGCAGGATGACGATGGTTCACATAGAAAAACGTTTCCCCCGAGCTGTCTCCCACCGCATGGGGAACCAGCCGCACCTGACTCTCCAACCCATTCAGTTTGGCATTCGCTTCAAGAAAATCCTTCACTCCCGGCTGAGGCTCCACCGAGATGGTCTTGCAACCCGTTTCCGCCGCCAGCCTGAGCGAAACCAAACCGATATTGGCACCGAGATCCACCAGCAGCGGTGCCTTCTGCGAAGCCGATTTCATCGCCAGACTGAGAAACCGAAATACATTCGGCTCCGCATCCGCCAGGGCATACAGCAGCACCCCGAGCTTGTCAGAACGACGGAAACTCAATCTCACCCGGCTGTTCTTCAACCGCGCATACATGATCTCGTCGCTCATTGGCAGCAAATGCTCCACCATGTCGACCAGCCGGTAACGGCCCTCAAGAAACGGCCACTGTCGGGAGAAAGTCGCCACACCAGCCGCCATCCATTTTCTTAACCGGTTTGTCATAAGTCAGTAAGTGATTCCTATCCCTGAATCTCAATCATCGATCTTCAAGCCACTTCAAATAGACGCTCTCAAGCTGACCAACCACCGTCGGCCATTGGAGTTGTTGCGCGCGTGTCCATCCTTCTTGAGCAAGCTTGATTCGAAGCTCGTCGTCGTGCAAAAGTTTCTCCACATGTTGTTGCATGGAAGCAACATCACGGAAATCGCATACCATCGCCTCATCTCCGTTCTTCAGTTCGCCGCCATATCCCGTTGGCGTTGTCACCGATGCACACCCACAAGCCATCGCCTCTGCCAATGCAATCCCAAAGCCTTCATACTGGGTCGGGAAAAAGAACACCTTGGCCCGGCCCAATCCCTCTGCGATTTCCGCATTGGTCAGTCGCGCATACACCTTGATTCTTGCCCGCAACACTTCGGGAAACAAAGGCAGGATCACCGCCTCCTTGCCCGCCGCTCCATAAATGTCGAGCACAAGCTTCTCGTCCTTCAGCATCAACGCCGTCATCACCTCGGTCAGCAACTCAACCCCCTTGCGCACATTCCAGGTCCCAGTAAAAGCGACACGATGTTCTCTTTCCAGCACCAATGGCCGCCCCAGATATTCCTCATCCAAACCCGGCGGAACCGTAGCGGTGCGTTTTTGAGGATACAAACCTTCGCCGACAGCATGCCGGCGATCCAAATCACACAGCGAAACAAACGCATCCGTTGATTCAAAAGCAATGCGCGCAAAACGCTCGTGCGTTTGCTTCACCGTGTATCTTCGCAACTTGTCCCGCACTCCGCGCGGAGGCGATGCCATGGCTTTCTTCCGCTCAATGTTCAACAGTTCAAAACCATTGGTGTGCGCCACGAGAAACGGCCTTTTCGTCTGCGACCTCAACCAGCGCGTCGCCAGCCAAAACTCATCGCCAAAGAACTCCACCAAATCGTAGTTCCCCTCACGCATCCGCCGCTTCAACATTTTCCATCCGCCAACGGCCTGCCGGAATTTTGGAGCCCTCCCACCACGCCGACCCAATTCAAATTCATCAGGTGCAACCACCTCCACCTCATGACCTAGATCTCTCAATCCCTGCGAATACATCATCACGGTCTTCCCCGAACCCGTCGTTGGATCCAATGCACAATTGGTAAATGATAGAATCCTCATTCGACACCCTCAACCCACCCCTTGCAACACCGGCACGACAACCGACTTCACTTGAGGTTCCGTATGAATCTCCTCACGCACCACATCAAGATACTGATGCCCAAAACGCCGGTCCGGTTCCAAATAGTTACCCTCCGCCCATTCGTTCCAGGATTTCACAAACACAATCCGCTCCGCCGCCGGCAATACTTCAGCATCCTCCAGCACCTCGTTCAAATGTTTGCGAAACAATTCCGGCGTCGAGTTATGCAAAATGGTCCGTCCTCCGCCCGACCTCGGCGAATGATCCCAGTTAGGGACCACCGATGGATAAACTCGAGGAGAACCACCTGCCATTCCCCGCAGATACGGCAAAGCCTCGGCGTAATCAAAGACCTGCAAAGGACGTCCCTGCGCCCTGCGAATCACTTTGCGCAAAGAATGCATCGTTGCCGATCTGGCCACGGTGGACTGATCAACCCCACCCGCAAGCTTCTCACCATTTTTCCAAAATTCACGTCGCAGAACCTGACGCAGCCCAAAGCTCGCAATCCGGTTTTCATGGGAGTATGTAAAAGCAGCGAACCCCTTGGAAAGCGACCTGGGCAGGGTGTATTCGAATTCAAACGAGCATCGTGCCACAAAATGAATGCCGTCCAGCCCATTCTTCACCGCCAGCTCCTGCCAAAATTCCAGAAATTCATCGGCATCAGGAAGCTCCCAAGCACTGAATACATAAAACAGCGGCTTGTTATCGACCCGAATGTAGCGCGGATCTTGAAAAGCAGGCAGCAAGTTATAAAAATGTGCCTCATAATCCGCCTTGCCAGGATAAGTCTGTTCAATCAGACAACCCTGCTTCCCATACCAACTGTGGTTGGCCCACGCAAGGCAGAAAGGGAAATCCGGCTCACCCGATTTTAATACCTCATTGAATGGCCTTTCCATGATCCGCCGCCCGCCAAACCAATAGTGCCAGTAACAAAAACCTTCGATCCCTGCCTTGCGCGCCAAGTCCGCCTGGGCAGCCCTGGTCTCCGGCAAACGAAGATCATAAAAGCCAAGGTCCGCCGGAATGCGCGGTTGGTAATGCCCTGGAAACAAGGGCTTGGCTTTGGCCACGTCCGTCCACTCGGTGAACCCCTTCCCCCACCACTCATCGTTCTCCGCAATCGGATGAAACTGCGGAAGATAAAAGGCCACCAGCCTCGCTCGTTTGTTTTCAGCAGTCATGCCGTCAGTGCTGGTTATCTCTAACATTTCCAAAAACCGTTGAATTATACCGACTGCTATTGTTCCTCAGCGGATATAGATGCTCATTTGACTCCATGCCGCTCAGTGCTGGGAAACGGCAACCACACCCTGCCTCGCCGTATGGCGGTTCAAGTGATTACCCCAACGTTTTCCCAGATCCATGCCAGGCTTCTCAATGTAATGGTTGAGGAGTGCCGTGATGATCAGAGAACTGATCAACGACGGTAGGAGCAAGAGGGGAAACATTCCCTCACGACTAATTTCTGGATACATCCGGTGAAGGACCCACTGGCAGACATAGATGCATGTCATGTGACTCAGATACATCGAGAACGAGGTATCCCCGAGATACACAAGGGTTTTCCTTTTCAACACCCAGGACATGCCCGAACCCAGCCCCCTCACCTGGTCCCTTTGACCGGCGAAGGTCGCCATCAACAGCACGAACCACATCGTCATGGCCGGAGACGACGTAAGGAAATACACCAAGGGAAAAAGCCAGATTAGCAGATCCGCACGAACCACCGCTTTTCCGTCCTCGCCACTCCAGCGCTCCCAAATGAACCACGAGAGAATACCCATCGCAAAAAACTGCACGCGGATCGGGAGAAATGACGGAGCGTAGTATTTGGAGCTAAATACATAGAATCCCACCATGGCCACCACAATCGTCAAAACCACCAAGGCTGCGGTCCACCAGCGGTTCTTCTTTTTTAGCAGCGCAAACACCACCGGGGCGATGAGATAGAACTGCCATTCCAACGAGATGCTCCAAGACGGGGCCAGCAATGCCAGCGTGCTAAACGGGAACTTGGCGTCCGGAATTACCCCATGGAGAAGCGTTAGGTGGGTTGCCAAATGCAGCCAGAACGATTCATCCTCACTCTGCATCATCGCGACCTGCATTCGTTGAGCACGTTCAACAGGGTAAGGCAGCTCTTGTAGCAACTCCCACATCAATGGTCTCACCGCAATGGCAAACGCCAAACACACCAGGAACACCGGAAACATCCGCATAAAACGGCGGACGATGTAAACACGATAAGGTTCCGATTTAAGACTCAGCAGCCTGAAAATCACAAAGCCACTCATGATGATGAACACGTCCACCGCCTCCTGTCCGTATAGAACCGCGCGATAGGCCGGATCGATGGTGTCCAGCAGATAGCCCGACAGATAGATGACATGCACAAGCAGCACCCACATCGACAAGATACCCCGCGCCCCGTCCATCTCGGCCAGGCGCCTGCCAGTGGAGGCCGCCCGCGCCAACATCGGAGGTGAGGATGCAACAGAATCGCTCATCGCGTATAGTCAAAGAACACCAACTCAGGCGGATCGGCGCCAGTAGGAAGACTGGGGATCAATCGTGATGATTTCGTCTTCGATCCCATGTTTCGCCCGATAATCATGGACTGCCTGCTTGCAGGCAGGAACCGCCTCGTAGTCGTCAATGATCACATATCCGCCCACCGACAGCTTCGGATACAGAGACACCAATGCGTCCATGGTCGACTCATACATGTCTCCATCCAGTCTCATCACTGCAAGACGCTCGATCGGAGCATGAGGCAATGTCTCGCTGAACCAGCCTTTGAGAAACTTCACCTGGTCGTCCAAAAGATCGTAACTCCTGAAGTTGGCCTGCACCTGTTCAAGACTGACCTTCAATTGCTCAAAGGTGTGAAACCGGTCACCGCGGTCCGCTGGATACTTCTCCTCGTCCGGTGCTGGCAGACCTTCAAAGGAATCTGCCACCCACACCTTGCGATCCGTCACTCCCCAGGCCTTCAGCACGGCACGCATCAAGATGGTCGCGCCTCCGCGCCACACTCCGGTTTCAATCACATCGCCAGGCACGCCCTTGACGATCACGTCCTCAATGCAGAACTGCACATTGTCGAGACGTTTCATGCCAATCATGGTGTGCGCTGTGGCAGGCCAGTCCAGCCCCACATCGCGTCCATTGGGACCTACGTGAATTTCTTTTACCAGCAGCAATCCGGCGCTTTTCACCGCTTTGGCGACCAGACGATTGACAGGATTCGCGCCGATCACCGGTCGGATTTCCACCTGACCATAGATCTTGTTGAGCAGGATGTTTTTCATCAACTGCAAGTAAGTCTCCCTCATGGTCGACACCTCCTGGTTGGGAACTTCAAGTGTATTCATTTCGTTCATAATTTTCGCATCATGAGATGGCATGGCCTCATCCTTCCCGGCCCGGGTTCACTTCGGAATAACGTTCGACAAACTGCGCAATGTTGCCGGACAACAATAAAGGCAGCGCCTGCCTGACCTGCTCAAATGGCCAGTTCCACCAGGCAATTTTTTCCAGCGCCGGGATGAATTGCTCCGGGATTCGATAACGTATAAACTTTGCCGGGTTACCTCCGGCGATGGTGTAAGGCTCGACATCCTTGTTCACCACGCTCCCTGCCGCAATGACCGCACCGTTTCCAATGGTAACTCCCGATAAAATCATCGCGTTCTGCCCGATCCACACATCGTTGCCTATGGTCACCCCCCCCTTGGTCCAACCTGTGCTCGGCAGCGGCCCGAACTCAGGGAAAAATTCGACGAAGGGGTAACTGGTCACCCAATCGACGCGATGGTTGCCGCCCATGAGAATGGTAACCCCAGGAGCGATGGAACAATAACTCCCGATGTTGAGCACCTTTCCCTGCTCGGCCCACAAAACCAACGGCAACCCGTAGGTGTATTTGCCAATGTTGTAGGCCGCATAGTCAGGATTGTCCGCCAGCCACCGCAGCTTATACCCTGTATGGGGTTTGCGTGGGAAGATTCTGCGGTAAATTTTCCTCAACATCATGCAGGAATTTCCAGCGCGGAACGCCATCCACTGTATCCGAGGCGGTCGGCAAGCTTCATCGCCTGGTGAATGCACACATCCGAGTTGAAATACTGCCACTGGCCCCAGCGACCAAGACCGATCACACCGTTTTCCTCACCCCAATCCAGAATCGTCTTGATGGTGGCCGCCCAGTTCAGAACTGGAATCGGATAAGCATAGTCATTCTTGTGGGCATACACCGTTTCCGTGTTTTCATTCCAGCGCTTTACATTGGTCTCCCGGTAAAGGCCGTTTGCCTGACTGTGAGGAGCAAAGTTACGGATAAAAAACTCACGGTGACTGTCTTGATTCACATCGGGCACATAAGTCCAATGGGCATTGGTCGTATACTCTTCTTCGTGCAACGAAACCATGAGCGTGTTGTGCTGCAAACGCATCGCACAATCTTTGATTTCCTGCGGCATGATCGGCGAACGGGTCAGCGTTTTCCACGGCACCGTCACTATCACCTTCCCGGCGAGATAGCGACCATTGACCAACAAGTCGTCACCCGACTTCTCAATCGTCTCCACCGGCGTGTTGCATAACACATGCTCTGCCACGGGCTTGAGAATGGCATCAAAGATCTCCTGAAAACCACCGGATTTCGGATAATAAAACACTTCGTGGGAGGGCATCGTGTCCTTGAGCACCTCACGTTTCAGACATTGCTGCACGATTTCCTCCACCTTGAGCCGTGGGATCTTGCTGAGCCAGTCAACATCCATCTCCGTAGGCTCCACGCCCCAGATCTTGCGGTTGTAGGGAATCATGTAGTTATCCGTGACCAGATCTCCCAACTTCCAGCGCAACCAGCCTTCGAAATCCGATGGCGGCGGTGCGCCTCGGGCCTCCGCGTTCCTCACGATGGAAATCAGGTAATCGGCGCACTGCTCCACAGGAAGCTGCCAGATGTTCGACTCCAAAGGATAGTCCACCTCACTCCCGCCTATACGGATGGTTGACACCCGGTTGAAATAGTTGAACTCCGATTTGGCGTAGTGCGAGAAGATAAAATCGTAGACTTCGGGATGCTTGGTGCACAAGAAGTGTCCGCCGCCGGTATCCAGATAGTGATTGCCGATCTTCTTGGTCTGGCATAGCCCCCCCGCCTGATCTTCCGCTTCGAGCACCAGCAACGATTTCACTCCAGATAGCTGGAGCAACCTCGCCATGGTAACACCGGACATGCCGGCACCAATAATAACATAGTCGAATTTTTCGCTCATGATTCTTTAATTTCTTCGAGAAACTGCAACATGGCCGGATCACGAAGATCGCTGATACCCTCACAGATGAATTCCTGACAATTGCACTGCACCTTCATTGACTTGAAGCCAAACAACTCCATGGGCGGGCGGGCATAGTTGTCCACCGCTGGATACAACACACACATCGGCGCAGGTGCTGCCGCAGCAATGTCACACAATCCGCTGCGCCAACCGACAAAGGGAACACCGGCAAGACGCAACCTCAGAAACTCCTCATGCGAACACAACAGCGGAATGGTGTCGGGAGCCGCTTCAAATGGATCGAGAACATTGTGCAAAACCGTAAACCCGGCTTCCGAGAGCATGCGCACCATTTCATTGATCAACTCGGGGGTCGGTGCCCGCAAAGACTTGGCACCGGTCCCCAGCAGAACATAACGTGAGCCTTCCATCGGCTTCAATCGTTTCGCCGGTGCAGGTTTCGCCCACTTGCTGAGTTCATGCCGCACATGTTTGATGGCGATGGGCAGATGCGTCCGGTCAAACATCGCGCGCCTCGCCACCATCATCACGCCATTCGCCAACGTGGTCAGTCGCTTTTTGACCAATGGATAAGTCAACCCATGTCCGGTGCAGGTTCGCAGCACCTCTTCAATCGAACGCCTGGGTCCCGGGACATCAAGCCAGAAACGCACGCCCTCCTCCGGCACACCGCCCTCGATTCCCGCGATCAACCAGATCACTTCCACCGCGTTGTAAGTCTCCAACAAATCAACATCCTGCCTGACGCAGTTGGGGTAAATGACTGCATCGGCGCGGCCTGCAAAATGTTCAACCAGCCAGTTGCGGCTGAAGTTATGGACTTTTGCCGATGGCAGCAGCGCGATCTCGTCAATATACGGACACAATTTGGCAACCCCAAAGGTCACCTCGTTCGTAACGAAGGTAACATGGCAATCGGGATTCTGTTCTTTTACATGACGCAGCAAGGGCGTGGTCAGACAAACATCGCCACTAACCCCTGGAACCATGACAAACAACGAGCGCAGGCTTTTGATGTCGAGGAATCCCCCGACGCGTTTTTTTATCTCCGCACGCCATCTCTCGCGAGTGGTTACGGAATCATTGGCCATGGTGGCAACGCTATTACTCATCATCGGACAAACTCGGCTACTGGCTGCACATAGGCTTCTTTGATGGCCTGCAACGAAGCGTCTGCAAGGCCATGGAAAATCTTTCTCGCCTGAGCAACACCGTTGACGTATTCCGGTTGTGAGCCCAGTGAGATATACTCATCCATCCATGCGGGGCGGATCTTCCAGCAAATGGTGAGATAGTTTGAGGTGTCGAAAACATGGGCATCCCAACCGCTGGCCAGCAGGAAGGAAAGCGCGTCGCGCACATCGGCACCCCAGCAGTCATGCAAAAAAATCACGGCGTCGGGAGTGATCAACGGCAGCACACCGATGAGGTCCTTGAGCGGCTGACCGTCCATGTGCCAGCCATCGACAAATGCCCAGTCCCATCCGCCTTCAGGGGCGATGCTGTCCAAAACCTGTGGCGATTTTTCTGCTGCGAGACGCACCTTCTCCTGCGCCCCACCTGCTTTGATGTTGGCCAGGAATCGCGCCTCGGCATCCAGATCCTTGGTCTCATGCAAACCACCCCCTTTGAGAAATGGATCCACACATGTCAGGGTCGACGATGCGGGCAATCCAGCAGCAATGTGCACCGTGCTCCAACCAATGTAGCTGCCAATCTCCATTGCTGCTCGCGGCTGCGCCAGTCGCGCGGCATGATGAAGCAAACAAGCCTCCGCCTCGGTGCAGGCAATGCCGGTTTTTACGTCGGTGTCCTGATAATGAAGATCGGGATTTCCAGATGGATACCCATGCGCCACCAAGGTTGGCAACTTCTCAAGAAGATCACGGGAAAGCGGGAATTTGGTTCCCTGCAATGCCTCCGCGCGCAGACGCTGACGACGTGCGGGTGTATCCTTTGGCTTGCGCAGGGCAAACCCGTGGTAGGCCTTCATCAAAGGAGCGGGCACCCACTTGCGAATGGATTTTTTCAGTTCTGTCTGCGCATTCATATCAAACTAACACTGAAGGACGCGACTGGCTGGCTGGCAGTTCGGCGTCGGCGGCATGGTGGTTGTGATTGGCGTTGGCGTTGGGTTCGGAGGAGGTCACCAGCTTCCATGAGTAGTCAAACCTCATCATTCCAGGTCGGGAGTCCGGCATTTTCCCGTTCGGACCAACGGCAGGTTCGACTTCAAACTGGATCACATCGGAAATGGCGTCACTGGCGGAACCGCCAATCAAAAGCCCACAGCGCAAGCTATACCTGCCGGGCAGCAGATTGTTCGGCGCGATCCACGATTCCAGCGCGCTGGCACCTTGCGGAAGTTCGTCACAATCAAGAGTGTCGTTGTGATGCGAGGTGAACAAGGTGGTGCCTCTCATGTCCACCACCGAATAACCTATAAGGATATCCGAAACCGGCTCCTGACTTTCAATGGTCAAACGCAATCCAATTTTTTCGCCAATCAGGAAGGCGTTGCCACGACGTTCCACTTCGGCTTTTTCATGCAGGAACTCGCACGACACAAAACGCGCCACCCCCGACCCGGAACGATCCAGGCGATCACGCAGACAAACCTGATCCCGGTCCTCGCCCGACGCCGACATCTTCATGTAAGCCGCAATGCCGCCCTCGACATCGCCATCCATCATCAAGGTGCCGCGATCAAGCATCAGCACCCGGCTGCACATGGCCTGCACGGCTGCCAGTTGATGACTGACAAACAACACCGTGCGTCCCTGCCCCGCCACATCTTCCATCTTGCGGATGCACTTTCTCTGGAACTGCATGTCCCCCACTGCCAGCACTTCATCCACAATCAGAATTTCCGGATCAAGATGGGCCGCCACTGCAAATGCCAGACGCAGATACATGCCCGATGAGTAACGTTTGACGGGGGTGTCGAGAAATTTTTCCACTTCGGCGAATTCAACGATCTCATCGAAGCGCCGGTTGATGTCGCGTTTGGTCATGCCGCAGATGGCACCGCTCAAGCTGATGTTTTCCCTGCCGGTCAACTCAGGATGGAATCCCGTTCCCACTTCCAACAGGGTTGCCAGCCGACCTTTCATCCGGATCCGCCCCGTGGTCGGCTCCGTGATCCGGCTCAACAACTTCAACAAGGTGGACTTGCCTGCGCCGTTGCGCCCAATGATCCCCACCACCTCACCTTGCTTCACCTCAAATGACACATTCTTCACCGCCCAGAACTCTTCCACCGAGCTGGCGCTCTTGTTTTTTGAAGGGCGGATGATCCCCGATGCCTTCTGCGCAATCAGATCACGCAGGGTGCTGTAACGCTCCCGGTTTTCATGCCGGACGCGATACGCCTTTCCCAAATCTTCTACCTTGATAACAGTCATGTCGGCACTCTTAAAATCAGATCACGTCTGCGAAGCGGCGCTCGGTCGCACGGAAGTAGCGGAGGCCAGTGATCAAAATGACCACCACCAACCCTCCTGAAAGCAACAGACCGGGAAGGTGCAGATGGTTCCCTCCCCCCAAAATGGCCCACCGGAAACCATCAATCACTCCGACCATCGGATTGATCGAATAGACGAGCCGCCATTCGTCAGGAACCACGGAACTGCTCATCCCCACCGGCGAAACATAGAGCCCGAACTGCACGATGAACGGCACAATGTAGCGGAAGTCCCGATAGGTGACATTCAAAGCAGCCAGCCAAAGCCCCACTCCAATCGCCAGCCCGAGTGCCATCAACAAAAAGCCAGGAATAAAGACCACCCTCCAGCTCGGCATCCATTGAAACCACACCATCAGCAGCACCAGAAACATGGCAGCGATCAAAAAGTCCACCAACGCGGTAATCACTGAAGCCGCAGGAATGATGAGTCGCGGGAAGTAAATTTTGCTCACCAGATTGGCATTGCCAACCAAACTTCCGCTCGCCTCGCTCATCGCGCGGGAGAAGAACTGCCAGGGCAGCAAGGCCGCAAAAACAAAAAGTGGGTAAGGAACGCCATGAGATGGCATGTTTCCCAGCTTGCCAAACACCACGGAAAAAATGATCATGGTAAGCAGTGGTTGAATTAATGCCCACGCAATTCCAACCACCGTTTGCTTATAACGCACCAAAATGTCCCGCCAAGCCAGGAAATAGAACAATTCACGAAACCGCCACAAATCTCCCCAATAATGACGCTCCACCTTCCCTGCTTGTATATCGAGATCGAAATCGATGGTGACATTGGAAGGTTCACTCATAAATCTTCTAATTCTATAAATATCAACGAGATGTGACTATTGATGGTGCCCTTGTGAACAATAGGCACTCTTTTTTGATGGACACGCTGCCGCCACCGGTGGAGCAGTCACTCTCCATCGCTTCATCTGACATCACGAGCATGCAAAAACACGCTTACAGTGATTTTTCCTTATACAAGACCTCTTATACATTAGCAAAGCAAATGCCACATTAGTCACAAGATTTTGCTTTAAGTCATATGCGGATTTAAATTGACGGGCGAATCCCGCCGTTTGGACTATGTTGATTGCGCCAAAACACCCCTGTTAATGAATCAAAACAAAGCCGACGCACTCCAGGAAATCCGCAATCGCATGCTCGCCACGAGCGGGGCCAGCCATTCCACGCCTCACGTAGGACGGTTCGCCACCGGATTGAAGGCGTTGACGGGATGGGCGCTGGCAGGTGCCCTTATCCTTGCCCCCTGGCTTTACGGCGGAACCCGCCCGTGGACCGTTGGCCTGCTAAATATGATCCTGCTCGGCATTGTCGTGCCATGGCTGTCGATTGCGGTGATCTCCAAAACCTTCTTCAAACTGCCCCGTGTGCTGCTGGCAGCCGCATTCCTGCTGCTGCTGCAAGGTTGGTGGATGACTTTGAATGCCCACTTTGTGCATGACAGCGAATATTCCACCTTCGCCCCGGCCGCGACGTGGAGCGAGAACGCCCCTGGTTCCGTGGACAAGATTTCCTCATTGGACATGATGTTGCGCATCAGCGCGCTCGTCGGGGTGGTTTTGATGGGTTGCGATCTCTCCCGATCACGCCGCTGGCGCATGCGTTTATGGTGGGCTTCCTGCATCGCGGGCATCTCGGTGATCTTGCTCGGTCTCATCCAAAAGCTCGCGGAGGCGCCGATGATTTTCTGGCAGGGAGGGCGAACCGGGCATCATTTTTTCGCCACCTATCTTTATCACGGCAACGCCGGGGCTTTTATCAACCTGGTTCTGCCTTTGGTGGCCGGACTAAACTTCATGGTTTTTCAAAAGGGCCGCACCACGGCCATGACCTTCATGGCATCCGGACTTCTGATCTGCGTGGCGGGTGCCTTCTCTCACGCCTCCAAAGCGGGTGCCGCCGTCAGCGTCTTCCTGATGCTGGTGCTGATGGTCTGGCAGGCACGGCTGTTTTTGGGCTACGGGAATTTGCATCAACAGCGCGCCTCCAATCTGCTGTCGTTCGGCATCGGCATTGCCGCCGTTATCGCCGTCGTGCTGGCGGTTGGCTGGCAGTTCGCGGCACAACGGTGGCATTTGTTTGATGTCAGCCGGGATGCCCGGATGTTCACCTACAACATGTGTCACAGCATGCTCCCGGATGCCGGCGCTTTCGGATTCGGGCCCGGCACCTTCAGCATCATGTTTGACCGCTATGCGCTGGCGGCCAATCCTGCCATGCAGGTCTTCTACCGCTACGCCCACCAAGATTACATGCAGGCACTGATCGAATGGGGTTGGGTGGGGGCCTCCCTGATGGGGACGATTTTTTTCGGCGGCCTGTTGGGCAGTTTCTGGCGGTATTTTGCCAATTCCCAAGACTGGCGCAGTTATGAGCGCGTGCTCGTGTTCAGCATCGGACTGGCATTGCTCGGCGTCGCCATGCATGCTGCGGTCGATTTCCCTCTGCAGATTTACTCCCTGCAATTGTTCGCCGCCGTCTACCTTGGCCTTGCTTGGGGCAGCGGATCATGGACCCGCCCTCCCGGCAACCGCAATGAAGGACGACGCAGGGCGGCGAAGGAAAGAATCAAGCGCCGTTCGCACCCCGAGTCCGACCACAAGACTCCCACGAATAAACCTATCACCGAGAACTCCGCCACCGGAGAACAAAGCGCCAAGAAGTCCGCCACCGAAAAGCGAAGCGCCAACAAGTCCCCCACCGAAAAAAGAAACTCCAAAGCCAAACGGGGTCGATAACCAGTTGAACCACCGACTTCTCGCAGAGGCGCGCCAATCTTCCTTTTTTACAGAAGGCAATCCATTCGTTGATCCGAATGAATGACATTGGTTTGGGGGCCCTGATATCGCCCCTTAGGCCGGTTACGTTTCCTGATGCAGAGTTCGCATCAAGCGGGTCAAAAACCCTTGAGTGGGAACAAGCAGACTTCCCTTATTCAATTCAAATCATGAGGCAACTGGTTTGCCGTAAACGGGCTTGCCATAGGAGCCGCTATAATAATGGTAATACAGACCGCTGTTACGACGGGCAGGGAGCATGTTGAGGATGATGCCGGAAGGAGCCTTTCCAGCCTCTTCCAACATTTGTGCCGCGCGAATCACCGCCTTGCGGGGGGTTTTCGAGCAGCGCGCCACCAGACAGACAAACTTGCAGAAACTGACCATGTGCAGCGTATCGCTGACGGCGTGGATCGGCGCGGTGTCCAATACCACACGATCAAATTTGCCCTTGAGGGAGTCAAAAAATTCAGCCAATGCCGGGGACGCCAGAAGTTCCGCCGGATTGCGAATTTCCGTGCCTGCGGAAAGGATGAACAGGTTTTCCGTGTTCGACACATGCAGCGCCTCTTCCAGCGTCACCTTGCCCTGAAGAACGTCTGCCAATCCCACCGAAACGCGGCCTTTGAAGAACAGCTCATTGACCATTGGGCGGCGCAAGTCCGCGTCAATCAACAGCGTGCGCTTGCCCAGGTTTGCCGACGAAATGGCATAGTTGGCTGAACAAAAGCTCTTTCCTTCAGACGGGATCGAACTGGTAAACAGAACCACTTCATCCTTGTCATGATCCTCCATCAGCTCCAGCGAACTGCGCAAAATTCGGAACGATTCCGCAATCGGAGAATTGGGGTCCTTCACCATCACCAGCGAATGGGCCGGAGACTTGAATTTTGAACTCTGCGGCAATGCGGCAATCACCGGAACATCCGTGGCTGCCTCCGCCTGGTCGACGGTGCGCAGGGTATCATCGAACGCGTGAATGCCGAAAGCCAGAGCCAAACCGAACACCAAGCCCACCCCCAAACCAATCAACCAGGTCCTCATCTTACGAGGTTTCGAAGGATCTTCTGCCACCTGCGGAGTTTCAACCACCCGCCACGGAGCAAACTCGATGGTCCGGGTAATGTCCGTTTCCTTCAATCTCTTCTGAACGGAGGCATACAGTGCCTGGTTGGACTCCACATCGCGGGCCAGCGCATTGTATTCAATGGCGATCTTGCCCAAATCGAGCGCCAGTCGCTCCTGCTCGGCCAATCCTTGGGCCACCTTCTGCTCCGTGGCCAGTGCGGAGTTGTAGGCATTCTCCATGCCCTCGGCCGCAAGAGCAATGTTCTCCAACTGACTGCGCTGAAGATCCTTCAAACGATCCTGCATTTGGATAAACCTGGGATGTTTCGGACGGTAACGTTGGGAGAGATTTGCCATCTCCGATTCAGCAAGGCTGATCTGACTGCGCAATTCCGCAACGGCACGCTGGTTGGCGATGCTGGGAATGCTGAGCAGTTTGTAAAGATCGTTGCCCGCCGTCTTCACCTGCTCACGGTCGTTTTCCAGCCGGATGCGGTCCGTCTTCGACTGCGTCAAACGAACGTTCAGGTCGCGGAGTTTTTCGGTGACGATGTTCTGTTTCTCTTCAAGAGACACCGCCTGACGTTCATCCTTGTAGTTTTGCAAGGCGAGCTCGGAATCTGCCAGCGCCTTGGCAAGTCGCTTCGATTCTGCCGCCAGAAACTCATTGGCCAGGGTCCCCGCATTGGCACGCGATTCAATGTTTTGACCGATTGATTCTTCGATCAGCATGCCCGCGATTTTTTGCGCCCTTTCAGGAACCTGATCCTCGACGGACACTTCAATCAAACGGGTCCCCTTGCGGATGGTGATGTCGATTTCCGACTCCAATGCATCTACCAGCTCCGGCTCGGTCATGATGTAATCGCGCACCTCGGGGAAGGTCATGTCTTTGCCCAATTCCGCCCTGCGAACCACACGCAGCAACAAATCGCGGTTCTTGAGGTTTTCCATGATGGTCGCGAGAAGGTCGTTCATCCGCAAATCCTGCGGGTTAACTTCCTGCACACTGTCCAGAACCTTGGTCTCGGACTGCTCGACCTGAACCACCACCCGCGACTGGTAGAGCGGGACGGAACGAACCAACATGGCAGCAACAATGAAGGCTGCCACCAGCAGGCAAAGAACAATCAACCAAGCCTTGTCGCGTAAGACATGAAATATGTCACTGTAAGTAAAGGCGGTGGTTGAATCGTATTGGATTTTTCGACTCGAAGCTGGAGATTTGCGCATGTGAGCAGCTGTAAGGGGTAATGTCGGCTATGAATTAAATTAAAAGAAGGTGGTCGGCACGTTGATCGTATCGCCAGCCTGGATGATGAAAGGCTGCACCCCTTCGCGGGACATGCGCTTGGCATCCAGAGTGATCACTTCTTCCTTGCCGCCAACGTTGCGTTTGACGGTGACCTTTCCGGTGCGTGCCGTGCGGGTGAATCCACCTGCCGAACCAATGGCATCCAGCAGGGTAACATCGCTGTCACGGGGCAGGTTGTAGCTTCCAGGACGCTGGACCTCGCCAAGGATGGTGAAACGTCCCATCGTGTATTCAATGATCTTGAGGTTGACCTGGGGATTCACAATGTAATCTGCGTCCAGCTTGCGGCGGATCATCTCCACCGCCTCGTTCACCGTGCGACCGCCGATTTGGGTCACGCCGATCAGTGGAAAGTTGATGGTGCCATCCTGGGAAATCCTTGCCTCCGTCGCCAAATCGTTTTCCTGAAAGACGGTGATCTCCACGTAGTCGTTGGGCGACAGCACGTAGTTGCCTGCGGGCTGCTCGCCAGGCGACCGGGTTGGAGCCTCCTGGCTTTTAAGGGCAGAGGTTGCATCCACCGATTCCCAGCTGGGCAATGGGAGAATCGAAGAACTCTCCGTCGCCTGCCCCAAAGGCGCGACCACCACGTCGCTCGACTCCAAAGCCATATTGCCTGTCGCCGCAGAAGGAGACGCAGCGGTGCGGCGCATGGCCTCGTTGCTTGCCTGATCAGCCTCTTCCGGCGTCAATTGCTTGAATGCGTTCGTCTCCTTGATGGAGGCATCCATCCTTGTCTCGCGGGCTCCTGAACTTTGGTCTTCCACAAGGGTTGCCTGCGAGGCCGGGGCAGCAACGGCCTGGGGAGCGGGTGTCTGACTCTGCGCTTGCGGCGCACGCTGGCGTGCGGAGGATCTGGAAAAGATGGAACTGCTCTCACGAAGATCCATGGACGGCATCTGAGCCACTCCCCCCTGGGGAAAGACACTGGCAACCGCGAGGATCAAACACCCTGTCAAACGCAGGGTCGATGGCACAGAAAACAATCGCATAGGATAATTTCAACTAACTTAAGATGAAAGCATCAGCAATGCCATCTAATAGACGCCATTGCTGATACCCAAAATGAGACAGGCTTAAAATGTGAGGCTGATCTGCAAACCGACCTGGCTGTTGTCGAATCCGGTGCCATTGTCGTCAGAGGTAAGATCGCGGAACAGATAATACAGTTCCACATCGAACCAGCGACCGGCGTAGCTAAGGCTTGGACGGACAAAGAAGTAGTCGTAGTCAGCCGCAATTGTCCCTGGCGCACTGGCAATGTCATACTCGACGTGATCGTAGCCACCTTTCACCCCGAGGGTAAAACGCTCGAACAGACGCTGGCTGAATCCGGCGGACGCTCCGGTAAGGATGGTGTTCACGCCTGGGAAGATCGCAGATGGCTCGATGTTGCGGTGACCTTCGATGGCGAAGTTGGTGCCGTCACGAATGTTCCACTGACCAGAAAGCCCAAATACGAAGTAAGTTTCATCATTCCCGACGTCGAGTTGACGGAATTCCGCACCGAGACTGGTGTTCAAGGTCACCCGACCGGTCGCCAGGTAATTCATCACCAGCAACACTTGCTGGAAGTCTTCCTGACCACGCTCATCAGCGTCCACCTGCCCATACACGCCGGTCAGACCTGCTTGGATTTTGGGGGTGATGCTGGTCAGAATCCCGGCGCTCGTTGTCCAGGCTTGAGAATCGATAAACTCATCGTAATCGCGATCCGAGTAGCTGCCCGAGAACACAAACAGGGTGCGGTCGGTGTAGGCGAACTTGGCATTCACACCGGCCTGGAAGCTGGTGAGATCCACGCGATCTCTAATTTCCACCGCGCCGAGATCGGAACTGGTGCCCTCACGAATGGCATAACCAGCGCTTCCACCGAACGTCCAGCGACCTGTCACCACCTGCGCTTCAACCGCCAGCTGATGGGAGAAGTTGTCTTCACCTTCAAGCTCTTCGACATCATAGTAGGTGTAGGCAGGCGAATAATCGAGGGCGAGGTAATTGCCGCTGCGTGACTCATAATCACCGAGAGCCACGTTGATGCCAAGCGTCTGGGTGAAGATGAAGGACGAGATTTTGTCGTTCTGGCGAAGGAAAACGTTGTCATCATAGACGACTCCGGTTGCGGCGCGGACCGTGACGTTCACGTTCAGATCACTGAGCGGGCCGCCGGCCATGTTTTCGACGCCTTTGGGGAAGATGCTCTCTTTGGCGCTTTTGTGGCTGGAGCTGTAGTGACGCGTCACATTGCTAAGGTGACCACTCGACTTGGCGTAGCGACCCGAAGGCACGCGCACCGTAGGATTGGTGATTTTTTCCTCGACGGTTTCTTCCTTGACCACTTGCTGGCTTGCGGCAGGGGTCATGTCAGGCACCGCAGGTGGAGGCGCGTCCCCAGAAGCTGGGACGGGTGTAGGCAGTTCCTTTTCCTTGGCAGGCTTGGAGCCCACTGGTGCCGGTGGCACAGGAGGTGCGTCCGAGGCTGGAGGGGTGGATTCAGGTGCCTTCGGCTTGGGTGCCTCAGGAGTTGAGACAGGTTTTGGTGCAGGAGTCGGCGCAGCAGGAGTCGGCGTTGGCGTGGGCGTTGGCGTTGGCGTAGGGGCCGGGGCTGGAGGCGGAGTCGCCATGGGAGCCGGTGTCGGCGTTGGCGTTGGCGCAGCTGGCGGAGGAGTCGGCGCTGTTTCAGGAGGCGCTGGCAAGGTCGGCGCCATGTTAGGATTACCGGCGCGACGTCGCTCCATCCGCTCCCTCGCGCTCAAGGGCGCTTCATCGTCATTTTTCGCATCTGCACTCGTCTCTTGCGAGCGGGCTGGAAACCCAACTGAGGCGACCACCAGAACGGCGCAGGCACCGACGATGTTGGAAAACTGTTTCAATGGGCGTGTCTTGCGTCGCATAGGATGGCAGATTGGGAGTGGTTGCGGTTGATGATGCTGGGATGATTACTGTTCGGGAGAAACGATAGGGCGGCCCTCTGGCGGGCGTCTGACTGGGGGGGTTCTGGGTTCTACTGGGGGCACGCCTGGCGGCAAAGCTGAAAACTCACCATAAATACGCTCAAGCGTGTCAATGCAAACTAATCCCAAAGTATCTGCACGCTCAATGGTTTGTTGCAAATTGATCAAATCCGACTGCGCGTCACTATTTCCCTCTGCTGGCTGCGGGGCAGACGAAGGGGAGGCACCCGAAACCGAGGCAAATTCACCCGCTGCAACCACAAACGTTTCCCCCGACGCATTGGTGACGGAGACCTTGCCAGAAAACACCGTCAGGGTCGTCTCGCCAGAAGCTGACACCGCCGCAGAAAACACTGCTGCATTGGAAATGCTAAGCACACCCCCTGGAATGCTCACCCTGCCCTGCATGCCCTGCATGATGAACGAAACCTGACCGCGTGACAAGGTGAACTCACCGGCACGGGCAGTCACCCCGGCGGCCTTGCGGACCAGTTGCAGTTTGTCCAAGGAAAGCGATGCATCAGCCCCCAACTCCAGCGATGAGCAAGGCGTCAATTTCATCACGGCACTACCATCAGCACCAGCGACCAATAGGCCACCAGGACCAACACGAGCCCCTTCAATAACGTCGACTTGCGCCAACCCACCAACGGAGGTCCCGGTCGACACATTTCCCTGAACTTTTAATATGGTTCCAAAAATCGTCTCCGCTTTGGCCGACGTGGCTGCGAGCATGACAACTAGGAGAATGGGTAAGATTTTAGTGCGCATATCGGTCATGCCTAATATAAGTTCATCTGATTGATTAGGTTGCGCGGAGTAAACTATCCTAATGCACATCTGTCAAACAAACGAACACATAAACAAACAAAAAAGTTATTTTGGTGTTGCGTGTGCTGATTCCTTGAGTGTCAATCCGTAATCCCCACCCCTACCCCCTTCATATTCATTCGCTCATCAAACCTTGTCATCGCTATCGATCATGAAATTCCGAACCATTGCCAGCCTGCTCTCTGCCCTCACCTTCCTGGGATCTTCGGCATCCCTTGTCCACGCTGCAGTTCCTGTCGAACTCGATGGAGCCATCACGGCGGTCAAACTGAACAATGATGGCAGCGCAACCTTGACGGTCATGGGAGTCACCGTCACGCTCCCCAAAGGAACGCCGGTCACCTCCCCCAGCGCCATGCTGACCCTCCAGCAGCTCGCCGACACCACGCCCCTTCCCGGCCGCACCGAGGCAGGATTTGTGGGAGGCACCGCCTTCATTTCCGGCACGGGTGATCCTGCCACGGGCAGCGTCACCGCTTCCGACGTTTTCGTCGAGGCCGCCAAACACATCGTGGTGGGCTTCGTCACCTCAGGTGAACCCCTCACCGTCAACAACATGCCCGTCTCCTTCTCCAAAGACCCGCGTTTGCCCAGCGCTCCACCAAAAAATAAATATGGATTCCCCGTCAAGGTCTCGGCCCTGAAATCCGGCACCCCGGTGGTCGTCGAAGGTTACTGGGACGGAAAAAGCTTTCGTGCATTCTCCACCGCCATCAACGGCAAGGCAGAGGTCATGAGCATCTACCCCCAGGTCGCCATCGTTGCCTCCAAGAGCTGGGAACGCACTCCTAACAATGAGAAAGGCGACGATGTCGAGATCCGCGGCTCCGTCACCATGTCCCACGCGCCAAACACCATCACCACCCAAACCATCCGTATTTTCCGCGTAGATAAAGGTGTCGACACCATGCTTGGTGACGCCATTGCCAACCGCGACCCCGAAGATCCCGACTACGGCACCTTCAATTTCAAGGTCACCACGCCTCCGAGCTCGGATGCCATTCTCGGTTCCGCACCGACCCGCTTCAAGGCGGTTAACATCAGCGCGGCCACCATTGAGGCGGACACCACCGAGTTCGTTCGCTGATCTGATCGTTCATTCATTGCCTGTAGCGAATCAAATCAACAGGCATCTTCAACGGGCAGGCTCCGGCCTGTCCGTTTTTCTTTTCCCTGAACCCCTCTCACGGGTGTTTTTCTGTCTCTGAAATTTAATCCTTCGTTTGTTCTTGCCTCTTTCCGCCTTTTTAGAGACAAAAGAGTCGGCATCAACAAACCTTAATAAAATGGACGCCTCTTCTCCCTCCTCTTCCACATTTCGGCGCTTCGAAATTCAAAACGGACTCGTCATCAGCGAAACAGGTCAGCAGGACGCCGACGACTTTGCTGCCGACTTCCAAGGCCTCCGACATTTTGCCAACCGCGTCGGAGCCACACTTGAGCTAGGCGATGCCACCCATGCCACTCTCCACGAGGCTTCCTTCAGTTTCATTTTCACCCTGAGCGAAGCCCCGGGCCAGCCCGCCAAGGCCGTCGGCGGCATGGTCGCCAGCAACGTCTCCAACAACGACCTGCTCAACGCCCTCTAGTCTGCGCTCCCTCCCCGGCAACCTCACCTCACTTCATCCACTCACGCTCCATGTCCACCGCCATCACTCCCTCCCTTCGCGCCAGTCTCGAGCGAATCAAACACGCCGGTGCCGTCAACGGCATCTGCCTCGCCTGGAGACGACAGATCCTGGTCAGCCTGATGCCTTATGAAGATTTCCGCGTGGAACAACTGGTGCAAACCATCAGCGATGCGCGCGAGCATTTCCAAAGCGGCGGCGAGAGACACGTTGACTCGCTCTGGATGGGCTTTGCCGATGTCAATGCGATTACCGTTTTTGCCGGTGAAATCACCGTCATCATGCTGCACGCCCGGGCTGATGAGTCCGACTTTTTGAACGGCATCATCAAAACGTTCCTCGCCGATGCCCAACTCACCATCGCCGCCGCCCTCACCCCGGACGACAGCCACGATCAAGGTCAAAGCTACGAGCGGCACGAATCACCCGGGCAAGAATCCACCCATTCCGATGAAGATCTCGAATGGCAGCCTGAGGCACCCGATCTCGATCCCAACAAAACCAACGTGGTCAGTTGAAGCGGTTGATCTGCTTGCGAATCCTGCCCCGAATCGCCCGGACGGTGGAAAAGCACCGTTTTTCCGGTGATTCTTTTTGATATTTTGCGGTTCTCACCCCGCCAAGACATGAACGATAGACAACGCCAGTTGCCTATGATACTACCGACCACTTATGAGTTTCGCCCACTCTCACCTCATCACCATCAGCCTCCTCGCATCGCTCCCTGCGCTCAGCGCCAAGGAGATTGACAAACCGGACTTCAACGCCCACGTCCGCCCCATCCTGGAGGCCGCCTGCTTCAACTGCCATAACGAGAAATCCGACAAGGGCGGACTCAACCTCACCACGCTCGAAACCACCATGGCCGGTGGCGACAATGGTGACGCCCTCGTCCCCGGCAAACCTGCCGACAGCCTGCTCTATTCCACCACCATCCTCCCGGAAGACGATGACATGGTCATGCCTCCGCCCAAGGAGGGTCTGCTCACCAAAGCCCAAACCGAAATCCTCCGACTCTGGATCGAACAAGGCGCCAACTGGCCCAAAGACGTTGTGCTTCAGCAGAAGCCGCGCATGAATTTCGCCAAACACATCAAACCCATCCTTGATGCCCGGCTCGCCAGCGGCGGCCCCGTCAAAGCCGACGAAGCTTACATGCTCCGACTCTGGACCGAACAAGGTTCCGTCTGGCCTGAAGGCACCGCCGCTCCCGGCACCGAAGCTCCCAAACCTGCCGCCCCCGCCGCCAAACTCGACGGCATGGAACTCGTCAAACGCATCCACGCCCACATCGTTGCCACCTCCAAGGAAAAAGCCGAGGCCGACATGAAACCCTACGACAGCCGCGGCCCCAAATCCGACGCCCCCTACAGCATGCTTGTCATCAAGGGCGGCGAATTCCTCATGGGCAGTCCTGAAGGAGAAGCCGAACGAAAAGACGACGAAGGCCCGCAGGTCAAAGTGAAGGTCAAACCCTTCTGGATGGGCAAACACGAAGTCACCTGGGACGAATACACCCCGTTCATGGTCACCGAAGTGGGTCGCAACAAGGACGGCTCCAAACAAAGCGGCAAAGCCGACGAGCCGATCACCGAAATCATCAGCCAGCCCACCACCCCCTACACCGAAATGTCCTTCGGCATGGGCACCGATGGCTACCCCGCCATCAGCATGACCCAGCATGCCGCCAACAAATTCTGCCAGTGGCTCAGCGCCCAGACCGGTCATTTTTACCGACTCCCCACCGAACAGGAATGGGAATACGCCGCCCGCGCTGGCACCACCACCGCTTATTATTGGGGCGATGACTCCGCCGGGGTCGCCGACTACGAGTGGTATTACGACAACGCCCCCAACTTCCAGTATTCCCAAGTCGGCAAAAAGAAACCCAACCCCTGGGGCCTTTACGACATCCTCGGCAACGTCGCCGAATGGACTCTCGACCAATACACGCCCGACTATTACAAAAACCTCAAGGCCATGGCTCCCGACAAAATCGCCGGATACTACGTGCCCTCCACCACCCCCTATCCGCACACCGCCCGAGGTGGTTCGTTTGATGACGACCTCGTCCGTCTTCGTTCCGCCTCCCGTCGTGGTTCCGCCCCCGATTGGAAACAGCAGGACCCGCAGCTTCCGAAAAGCATCTGGTATCACACCGATGCCAAATTCCTCGGCTTCCGTCTTGTCCGCCCCCTCGAAATCCCCTCCCCCGAAGAGATGTTTAAATATTGGAACAACGGCGTCGAAAACGAATAACCCATTCCGTCCTCAGACTTCTTTAAGGCCCGATCCCACAAGATCGGGCCTTTCCTTTTCACACACCCTCTTCAAGTCGCATCTCCCTCGGACTTTAGCCCTTATCCTTTATCCTTTCCATATGACCCGCCGCACCTTCCACACCCTCGCCCTCAGCAGCGCCGCCACCTCCCTGCTCCCCGCCGCCGCTCCATCATCCTCCGGCAATACCAAATCCAAAATCAAGATCGGCCAGATCGGCACCAAACATGGCCACGCCGCCGGCCAGCTTGAAACCCTCCGCCAATGCTCCGACTTCGAAGTCGTCGGCATCGTCGAACCCGATCCCCAACAACAACAAGCCGTCAAAAACCAACCCGCCTACGCCGGTCTTCCCTGGCTCACCGAAGAACAACTCCTCAACACCCCCGGCCTCCAGGCCGTCTGCATCGAAACCGATGTCGCCAACCTCCTCACCCATGCCGAACGCGCCGCCAGTGCCGGACTTCACCTCCACATCGACAAACCCGCCGGCTCCGACCTCGCCAAGTTCAAATCCCTCCTCGACACCTGCACCGCCAACCAGCGCCTGGTCAAACTCGGCTACATGTTCCGCTACAACCCCGCCTTCGAACTCATGCTTCAAGCCATCCGCGAAGGCTGGCTCGGCGAGGTCTTCAGCATCCACACCGAAATGAGCAAACAGCTCAGCCCCACCGAACGCAACCTCATGCTCCCCTACCCCGGCGGTTCCATGTTCGAACTCGGCTGCCACCTCATCGACTCCGTTGTCCACATCCTCGGTGCCCCAGAAAAAGTCACCCCCTTCATCCGCAAGAATCCGACCGATGGATTCGCCGAAAACATGCTCGCCGTCCTCGACTACCCCAAAGCCACCGTCAGTGTTCGCAGCGCCATGATCGAAGTCCAGGGCGGAGCCCGCCGCCAGTTCACCGTGTGCGGCGACCAAGGCAGCTTCGAAATCTTCCCCCTCGAACACCCCGTCGCCCGCCTGATGCTTGATCAACCACGCGGACCCTACAAAAAAGGCGTCAACGCCCTCACCTTCGAAAAAACGCCACGCTACGCCGCCGACTGGACCGATTTCGCCAAAGCCATCCGCGGCGAAACCGCCTGGGAATTCACCCCTGATCACGACTACACCGTGCAGAAAACCGTCCTCCAGGCCTCCGGCCTGATGTAGCCTCTCCTCCGATCTCCATCACCACTTGCCGCTCCTCCATTCCTCGATAAAGTAGCCTCCCTACTCCTCATGGCCAAACTTACCGACGAACAGAAACAAGCAATCACGCAATGGGCGGCCGACGGCGCCACCCTCAATGACATCCAGGCGCGGTTGAAGGAAGATTATTCCCTCGTCTACACCTATTTCGACACCCGCCTGCTCGTCATGGAACTCGGCGTCACCCTCAAAGACAAAAAACGCGACGTCCCCGCTCCTGAACCCGAACCTGAACCCGCCGCCTCTGGCAATGCCTCCGAAGATCCCAACGCCGCTTTCGATGACGAATCCGGCGACGACTTCGCCTCAGACATTCCTCCCGGCGGCAACAGCAACGTCAGCGTCTCCCTCGACACCCTTGCCATCCCGGGAACCATGGTCAGCGGCAAAGCCACCTTCAGCGATGCCGTCACCGTTTCCTGGTATCTCGACCAGCAGGGCCGACTTGGTCTCCGCGACGCCCCTCCCGGCTACCAGCCACCGCCGCAAGACATCCAGAGCTTCCAACTGCAGCTCCAGAAGCTCCTGCGTTAACGGTCGCCTCTTAGATCATTTCACTGTTTAAATTATCGGAACTTTCGCCCCAAAGGGGCATCCTATGGTAGTCCAGGGCAGAGCCCTGGGTCCGTTCCCACCGCCGATTGAGCCCTTTAAGGGCGCCTTACCCTCGCGCGGCAACCAGGCCCTGATTAAATCCTTAAATCCCCGCCTGAATTTCGACAATTAAAAGAGCGGAAAGGTATTACTTCACCGGCAGCTCATAACACACGACCTCCCGGTCATTGCGCACCAGCAAATATCGCCCTGCCAAGGTGGGGTGATTCCACGTCTTGCTGCTCAACGCCTCCAGCTTGCCCAACTCCTCAAACCCCTCCCTCTTCACCGAGGCCAGATACACCGGACCCGGCTCACTCTGGATGATCACCAATCCATCATTCACCATCAAACTCTGACCCGAGCCAAAACGACCCTCCTTCCACAAACGATCTCCGTTCGCCGGATCAATGCAGGCCATTCGTCCGTCATCCAATCCAAACAAAAACTCCCCGCCAAACGACGCACTATTAAACTGCGTCTTCAACTTCAACCCCCGCCACAGCTCCGCCACCGCCAGCTTTCCTTCCTCGCCAGCCGCCGTCACTTGCACCATCTGGCAGCCCATCCCGTAACCCCCCGACAAAAACAACCGATCACCCGGCATCACCACCGGTTGCGACGCCTTCGGCCAACGCGCATCCCCCCACTCATGCTCCGCCACCAAGACTCCGGTCGCCGGATCATGAAAGGTCAGCGACCTCGCATTGTTGCTCAAGATCACCCGCCGTCCCGCCAGCGTCGCCAGCAGCGGTGAAGCATAGCTCGCCTCATCGCTCCCCGCCTTCCAAACCGGTTCCCCGCTGTCCCGCGCAAACGCCAGCAACACCGCTCCCGACGTGCTCCCACCCGTCACCACCACCTTGTCATCAAACACCAACGGCGAGCTGCTGGTCCCCCACTCAAGATTCTCCGACCCCACCTCTTCCAATACCTTCCTGCTCCAAACCAACTTGCCCGTCCTCATTTCCAGGCAATTCAAAATTCCCGTCGCCCCATAACTATACACCCGACCGTCCACCACCGTCGGCGTCGCACGCGGACCCTCGCCACCCTGCCATTGCGTGAAATGCGCCGCATCCGAATGCGACCACAACAAGCGACCCGTCAGCAATTCATAACACGTCACCAACTCCTCCGCCCCGCGCTGCTCCTGCGTGAACGCCCGTCCACCCACCACTGCAAAAGCCGACCACCCCGCTCCAATCGGCTGCCTCCACATTTCCTTCGGTGCCGCCGCCTTCCAATCCGACACCAACTCCATCTCCACCCCGCGCACCACTCCATCTCTCAACGCCCCAAAAAACTGCGGCACATCCGCCGAACCATCCACCGTCCCATCCAGAGCCACCGACGGATCCCCTTCTCCCTCACCCGCGACCGCCACCCCTACCGAAGCAGGCGCAGGCAAAGCCAAATCCGGCGTTCCCTTGCCACTCCAACTCCAGGCCAGCTTTGGCAACCCACTTCCATCCACCACCCCATCCACCCGCACCATCTGACTCGCCGCCACTCCCAACACCACCAACGCCACCGCTATCCCCAACCTCAACTTGCCGGACACCCGACTGAACAACAAAAACCAAAAAACGTTCAGCAACCCACACAACAACCAAATCGCCGTCGTCAGCCAGCGATTCAAGTTTCGATCCATCTCCGGCCTTAACACTCCCACCGCAAAAATGGCTCCGACCGCCGCCAGCACCAACAACAGCGGCATCCACAACCGGTGAAAACGAAATTTTGACACTCTCAATGAACGATTTGGATCAGATGAAGTATTCATAATTCAATACAAGTAAGCACTTACTCATTAACCAGGCACAAAAAAATATACGTCAGGAGATTACGACATCAGCAAAGCAAAAGCCTGAGGCCGGTAGTGTTCTTTGATCACCTCCGCCTTCACCCCCAACCCCAGCAACGCAAACCACACCGTCTGCTCCACCAGTTCCGCCTGCTTCAATCCAAACGACACCACCGGCTCTCCCGGCATCTGATTCAGCATCAACATCGCCACCAGATGCTCCACCAACCACGCCCCCGCCCTCGACTGCACCGGCGTCTTCACCAGATCCCCAACCCTGCGCCCCTCGCGAATGCACTCATCGAGTTTCGCGATCAATCCCGCATCCACCTGCTTCATAAAACCCCGCGCAAACGCCCCGTCCTCCAGGTAGCTGTTTGCCAGTAGCCGGTGCAAACTCTGATCCACTACATCCACCTTGTCCGGTCGGCGCAGCATCTTCGCCGTCAAATAATGCACCAACGTCACCAACGACGCCGTCCCCGCCTCCAATGCCTCCACCTCCAGCGCCCCCTCCTTGTTTTTCATCGCAAAACAAGCCGTCTGCAACGCCCCATACAGGTCTTCTTTACTAGGAAAATGCCGAAACAACAATGCCTCCGAAACCCCCGCCGCCTCCGCCAGCGCCCTCGTCGTCGCCCCATGAAACCCCTTCTCCGCAAACACCTCCAACGCCGCACGAAGAATCCCTTCGCGCCGCTCATCATGGCTCATTCGTTCTTTGGTTGGAGCGGTTGACACTATTGTATGTCAGCATTCACTCACAAATATGTCAATGCGAAAATCGTAGCAGCCAAAGTCCTTCCCCAAAAATCGAGGCGAGTGTCGACGCATCGAAACCATCTCTTAGACAACATCATCCTGGATTTGGCGGTCACTTATTTTGGATTGGATGGAATTTGACCAGAAAAGCACGACAAAAACACTACTCCATTGAAGTCTGGAGTCACCGCCATTTCCACTCGACGACCAGCGCGCTAATATTCGCAAACCGCTCCTAAACCAAGGCGCGACAACAGCAAGTCCGTCGATCATGCGATTGCTCGGGCTTCATGAGCCGCATAAAATAGGCTCTACGCCGAAGGGCGCGGGAAGATATCGATGAACAATCTCACAAGCTCGACAGTTGATCAGCCCCCCGAAAATCGGACATGGTGAAGTGCTAGTCGAGTGGTTAAATTAACCACAAGACGACCATGAGAAAGAGACACAGTGTAGAACAGATCATCAAGACATTGAAACAGGTGGAGGGC